>JAKSNS010000009.1 GCA_024399545.1 Paludibacteraceae bacterium | reverse complement strand
GAAAAGTCAGCTGAACAGCATTTTAGTAGGCAGTTTGTATAGGGAGTAAAATACGAGATTCTTTATTTTATGGTACGGTAGGGCTTGCTCTTTGCTTGCTCTTTTGTGTTATCATTGCAAATCAGATATTCATTCTTTCGTTTCATTGCGCCATACAGGTCGTTCATTGAGATAGACAGGATAGACCTTGTCATGAAACAGATAGATACTCATCTCAATCAGACTACGAAGTTACGGCTTTTCCCTGACATAGAAGTTCATTTTCTCAAAAATAATTTTCTGATTTTCTCTTTGCAGTATAGAAATATTTTTGTACTTTTGCACCTGAATTGTGCTGAGGTACAATTGTTGTTGCGATATGCCCCTCCAGACTATGCCTGGGGGGGTAATTTGTTGAATATCAGTTAGATAAAAATACAGATACAATATGAAAAAGATTGTTTTATTATCGTTGGTTGCTTTAGCGTTATGCGTGTTCCCGACGAATATGCGGGCGGATAATGTCTGTCATACGATTGGAGAAGCAACAATAACAGGTGATATGCCAGTATCTAATAGTTATAATTCCTCTTTCCAGATGATATTCACCAAGGAAGAGTTGCTTGCCGCTGGTGTGCAGCCTGGTTATATTGGTAGTATCAAATTTAATTGGTTAGGAACGGATAACACGCGCAAAAAGTTGTATATATATATGGCTTCTACTACCAAAAGCGTTTTCGCAAATGGTGATGATTACGAACCTGCTGCTACATTCACTACCGCTCGTGGTTATTATTATCAAGAAATTTCCTGGTCCACTATAAATGGTGAAAAAGCTTACACGTTCAATTCGCCTTTTGTGTGGGATGGTTATAGCAACATTGTCATTGCAACGATAGTGAATGGTGATGCAGGAAGCAACTATCTTATAAACTTCACTGCTCTTGGCAGCAATTGTGGCGCAAATCGCTGTATTTGGGGGAAAGGTAGTAGGAGTACAGATATATTTAGTGTGGGTTACTTTGGCCATGGACATCTCTCCACCTTCCGTCCTGTCATCTCTTTCTGCCAGGACAACACTCCATGTCCAGATGTCACCAACGTTGTAGTCTCGGATGTGTCATATTATTCTGCTACAATATCGTGGGATGCTGCTGATGCAAGTTGCACAGACGGCTATGACATAGCTTATTCCACATCGCCAGTTACCGATTTCTCGACAGCCACCGTTCAGCATGTTACCACCAACAGCCTAAACCTGACCGGTCTCAGCGACGATACCGACTATTATGTCTATGTACGTGCTCGCTGTACTCTCTTCTCCGATTGGTCACAGGCTTTGTATTTCAAGACTCTTCTGGATTGCACAGTCCCCGGAAATGTTGCCATTACCGATATTGGGAAACACCAGATGACGCTCAACTGGACTACCTCACCAAAGGTTACATCATACGACATAATTGTCAGCCTTGCCGAACTGGCTGACCCTTCGTCTGCCGAAGTCACATACGCAAATGTTACCGGCAGTTCCAAGGTGCTCGGCAACCTCAGGTGCGAGATTACATACCATGTCTATATCCGTGCCAACTGTGGCACTAACGGTTACTCCGATTGGACGCATGTCTCTGCCACCACGCTTCCGGTGAGACGCTACGACTGCAGCAGGGATGCTGATTACGTTTGCGGAACAGGAACAACCTCGTCAAATTTAGTTCATGCGGGCCGACCGTACAGTTACACCCAAGAGATTTACACTGCCGACGAACTGCACGCTCTCGGATTTACTGCAGGACCCATCAAGGCTGTCGAGTTCTATTTCGAGAATTTTGAATACAATGAAGATTACCATAAGATGCAGTCAGTATATATCGGAACTACTGATAAAGATACGTTTGCGGAATCGGCGTCTGAATTTGTGACTGGATTGACCCAAGTGTATGGACCGGTTGAGCGCACTTGCCCAAACAATGGCGGATGGCTGAGATATGATTTCAGCACTTCTTTTTATTGGGATGGGGAAAGCAATATTGTCGTATGTTTCCGGTCTGACAAGTGTGGCGATGATGGGGTACACACTGGATGGCTTGCGAATGGTACATTGCAAAAGGACAGCAATAATCAATTTATATACAGAACCATTAATGCTTCTGATTATAATCCTATTGATACCAATAGGATCAATAGTGTCAATTATATATATCGAAACTACCGTCGTTCCAACATCAGATTTGTGATATGCTATCCAGACACTGATCCCTGCCCGACAATCAGGAATGCACCCGTTGCATCGGACATAACCCACGATGCAGCAACCATAACATGGAGCGTCATATCAGAAGAAGATGTCTCATCATACGACATTATTGTGTCCGAAAACGAAATAGATGATATAGCGACGTGTCATGCCGCGTCTCTACAGGCAAATGCCACATCATACCGCCTTACAGGTTTGAATCAAGAAACAGATTATTACGTATATGTCCGTGTGAACTGCGTCAATGGCGATCTCAGCGAAAGCTCTTACCAGTGGTCGCCTGTCTGCCACTTCCGGACAGACGAATTATGTAAAACGCCATACAATCTCAGCGTCACCAATATAGCTGAACGTACGGCAACACTTAGCTGGAATGTGAGAGACAACAGTGCAACGGCATTCGAACTTGTCGCGTCGAAAGTACCGCTGACCGACCCATCGGCAGGCACTGTCCATGACATCACTGTCACGAACAATGCCGGTGCGTGCAACTATGCCCTTGACCATCTTACACCAGATGCACATTATTACGTTTATATCCGCACCGATTGCGGAACAGAAACCAGCCGCTTGAGTACTGTTGAATTCAATACTAAGCCAATTTTGGATTGCAGCAACATACAATCTATGGTCGTTGCGGATGGTACGGATTATAATTATGATTTCCCAGTTAGTGGTTCATACTGTGATCATTCACATAAAACCCAATCAATCTACCCTGCATCAATGCTTACGGGGTTGCTTGAGAACAAGATAACAAAGTTGAAATATTTTGTGTCGAGCGGCGGTTCTTCAGAAGAGAGCTTCTCTCGTAATTGGGAAAATAAAACATTCAACATCAGAATGATGACCACCGACCAATCTACACTTTCAGGCTTTATTGCTACTACGAATGCCACTCTTGTCTATAGCGGCACACTCAGAGCAAACGTGCAGAACGGAATGGAAATTACTCTTGGCACGCCTTTCAAATATACAGGAGGCAATCTCTTGATTGAGTTTGAATTGCCAGTAGCAGCTGGTTATAGCCGGTGCGAATTCTACGGCATTGAAGCCGATGGCAATGTGAGTTGTATAGAAGATGATTATTCATCTAGCCTTTCACAGTCAACGTTCCTTCCAAAGGTTGAGTTCTCGATATGCGAGAAAGTTCCTGCCTGCCCTGCACTCGGCGTAGCCCCTGTCGCATCAGATGTCGCATATAATGCAGCAACCATCACTTGGAATGCAGGTGCGGGCGAATATGCTTCTACATACGACATTATTGTGTCAGAAAGCGAAATAGATGATTTTGAGACGCAGTATGCCACGTCTCTACGAATAAATGACATAAATGGCACATCATACGGTCTCACTTCGTTGAGTCCAGAAACGCATTATTACGTTTATGTCCGTGTAAACTGCAATGCCGACGGCTATGCCGATGGCTCCAGTCTCTGGTCGCCAGCATGTGAGTTCACTACCGAGCCTTTCTGTGCAGCTCCTGAAAATTTTGCTGTTGCTGACAAGACGAGCGCCAGTGCCCGTCTCACGTGGACAAAGCGAGGTGCTGCCGAAAGCTGGAAAATCCATGTCGCACAGGGCAATGAAATCACCGTGACAGGCAATAATTGTCAGATTACCGGCAAACAGGTTTCATACACTCTGACGGGTCTTACTCCAAACACCAATTATAATTTGCGGCTTCAGAGTATAGATGTGGAATGCACTGATGATCTTTATGCCGATGAGCAGCCTTCGTTCCGCACTCTCAACAATGTTATAGGTATCACCTCTTTCTCTCTTAATGATGATGTGGTCGTAGGTGATGTGACTATTGATGCCACAAACCATACAATCTCTGTCACGACTCGCTATGGAACAGATTTTAGTAATCATGCATTCACGTTGACACTTGCCGACAGGAATGGCATTGCCAAAGTTGGTGAACAAGTATTCACAGGTTCATGGGATTTCACCAATCCTGTCGCAATACAGGTGTATGCCGAAGACCGTAACATAACTCCTCAGGATTGGACCATAACGGTTGTAAACGAAACATGCGCCACGCCATATAATCTCAGCGTCACCAATGTTGATGAACATAATGCCACTCTCAACTGGAATGTATCCGACAACAATACCACAACGTTCAACCTCGTTGTGTCGAAAACACAGCTGACCGACCCGTCAATAGGTAGTGTTCGGAATATCACTGCCACGAACACCGCTGGTGCGTGCAACTATGCTCTCGGCTATCTGGTGCCGGGCACGCATTACTATGTATATATCTGCACCAATTGCGGAAATGAGACCAGCCATTGGAGTTCTGTCGAATTTAGTACAATGTCAGTTTTGGATTGCAGCAGCACGCGACCTGTTGTCGTTGCCGAAGGAACGGCTAAAAACGGAAATTTCCCAGTTGATGGTCAAATGTGTATATGTAAACAGAAGACCCAATCAATCTATCCCGAATCTATGCTTAAGGGGTTGATGGAAAATAAGATAACAAAGCTGAAATATTTCGTGCGATATGGCGGCTCTTCAGGGGTGGATGGCAATTGGGAATCAGCAGTATTCAACATCAGAATGAAAACGACAACCGAAACGAATCTCTCTTCTGGTTTCGTCTCTACTGCTGATGCAACTCTTGTCTATAGCGGAACACTCAGGGCAAGTGTGCAGGACGGCATGGAAATCATTCTTGATATGCCTTTCGGGTATGCAGGTGGCAATCTCTTGATTGAGTTTGAATTGCCGACAGCAACAGGTTATTCCTATTGCGAATTCTACGGCACTGAAGCTGGTGGCAATGTCAGTAGGTTTCAAATGTGGTCTAATAGTGGTATTGCTTATAACCCTGAACTGTCAACGTTCCTTCCAAAGGTTGAATTCACGACATGCGAGAAACTTCCTGCTTGCCCTGAAGTCACTAATGTCGCTGCCACCAACGTTGGCGAGAATTCTGCCGCCATCTCTTGGACAGCGAGTGCAGGCACGTATGCCAACACTTCAGACATCTATTACAGCACTACCGAAGTTGAAGACTTCACTGGCATAGAACCACAGGTTACCGGCATTACAGGCACCTCTCGACAGATTACCGGTCTTGACCAATATACCACATACTATGTCTATGTCCGCACGCATTGTGATAAAGATGGCTATGATGACGGTATTTCCGGCTGGGCTGGCACTTCGTTCCTTACCCTCGCACCATGTCGTATCCCGGGTTCAATTACATCTACAGTTACTGGCAAGCATACAGCCACCGTCACATGGACAAACACATCAGGGGGCTCGCAGGCTGACAACTTCACATATATCCTCAGCACCACTCCTATTGCAGAGGCTGACCTTGATAATGAAACGACAAAGGTAAGTGCATATAACAACACTACCGTTAATCTGACAAGCCTTACAAGTGAGACAACCTATTACTTCTATGTGAAGAACGTATGTACGGGCGATGTCAACTGCTCTTCCCCTTGGGTCAGCTGCCAGTTCACGATGCCTATCGAGATGCCTGCTGTCATTAACCTTCAGGCGCACGACATCGCTCATAATGCATTTACTGCCACATGGGAGTCTGATATACAGAATTTTGCCAACGAGACAGAGTGGGAAGTGGCCTGCGTCGCTCATGGTGAGTCACCAACTGCATGGACTACAGTAACTATGTCTGAATATTTTGCTCTCCGACTTACACCAGAGACACATTACGACTTTTATGTGCGTGCAAAGAATGGCAGCAACCATAGCGAAAATGCCATGATTGAAGTCACTACAACTGCCGTGCCTGCTGAATGTCTAACCATTAGTGAGAACACCGATGATGATTCGGGTGCCCCAATTAGTAGCCAATTTGATTTTGAACGTCGTATCTATCTGTTCTTGCAAGACGAAGGTCTTGCCGAAGGCATCATCAGGTCGATCGCATGGCAATATTCTGATGAAACCAGCAACAGGACAATTCCTGTGAAAATATACATGAAGAGTACAACGTTGACTGACCTCACTTCGGTATATGAGGGTACTTTCAATGCAGCAATCGATGGTGCGACTTTAGTATATGACGGTTCCGTAACCATAGCCAGTGGCGGCTGGCTTGAGATTGACATTGATGATTTCGATTATACTGGCGGAAACCTCATGGTTCTTGTTGCCTCAAATTATGGCGCTAACAGCGGTGGTCAGTATCGAGCGTATGGCACAAATAGTGTCAGTCCTAACACCAGTATAGTTTCGCGCAGAGACATTCATTTTGATGACGAAGTGGCTCCGTTATCGAATACCGCACATAGCGAATTGAATAACAGAAGACATAACATCAAGTTTTGCTTCGCTTCTGAAGAATCGTGCAGTTATGTCACTAACATCAAGGTTGACCATATAACAGGCACTACGGCACACGCATATTGGTATTCAGGTGATGATGAGACAACATGGCATGTATATAACAGTGCCACCAAGTTGACGGAAGATGAACTTGCAACTAAGGGCTATGCCGTGGTAAATACCAATGAGTTCAGTATCGGCAATCTTGTAAAGGATATGGATTACTATCTCTATGTACGTGCAGCATGTTGTGATGATGTCAGCCGCTGGAGGTGTTGCAAATACTCCACTCCTTTTACATGTTCGGCACCTGCTGAGGCTATTGCAACTACGGGCAACAACTCTATCACGTTTACAGTGAATCCGGGAGATGTGGGAACAGTCGGCACATACGACTACCGATACTGGATGATGGGCTCAAATGATACTGTTACAGAGTCGGGCAAAACGTCACCGTTCACAGTAAACAATCTGAGTAGTGACAATGACTACCAATGGGAGGTACGAGCAAACTGCTCGGGTACAGATGAAGGTTCAAGCCGCTGGGTAAGAGGCAATACAGTTCATGTCTGTGGACCTATGACATTGCCTTATTTCAACGACTTCGAGCAGTATGATAGGTATGATGTACCTAAATGCTGGGAGGTAACGGAACCGTATGATTTGTATCAGATATATCCTTTAGTTGATTTGATTTATTTCCATGATGATAATCATAGAACAAATGCTCTCGCCATCTCCAACAATTCTTCCATTGCAACCCCTCTTATTGATGTACCTGCCGAAGGCTTGAGAATTTCGTTGGATTTAGTCGGACAAAATCCTGATATGAATAACAAGATAAAGGTGATGTTCACAACAGACCTTACAGCGGACGAATCCACTTATATCGATTTAGGTACCCTTGATTGTAATAGAGACGATGAAATATTGAACAAAAGGGTGCTTTTTACTCCAGGAATGGAGACACAGGGTTATATTGTGTTCGCTCATATATTAAAAGGTGAGAGTGGCCATAATATTATATTTTTGGACAACCTCCTCATAGAGGCTATGCCAACAAGCGACACAAAGGATGTGACAGTTGACAACGTTACATACACCATCAGCGGATTGCTGCAAGGTAATGACGTGACTATTGAGAAGGTGGCTTTCAACGAGAATGACCTGACAGAAGCAGATTTCGATATGACATACCAGGATGGTGCTAATTATTTGAACTATAAGCATAAGTTTGACGTTCCTACGACTCTGACCGATGTTGTCAAGGATAGGTATAAAGTGATTAAAGTCAAGGCAGATGCGTTTGATGACATTACTTTGACTAATAATGTTCGTGTGAACGTGCCTTTTGGAATGATACTTGAAGGAAATGTGCCTGAAAACGACAAGATTGTCATGAAAAAACCAATACGTATGCCAGATGAATATGTAGATAAGATGGTTTATATATACTATGGTGGCGATAGCTATCCTGCTTCAACGGCTTACAAGGTGAACATACATGGAGATGGTGCGATATTGGCTCAGCGTCCATATAATCGGCCTTTGCAGATTACATATACTGATGGGAATGACACTGAGACGGAAATAGGCAGTACCAATGTCTATAAGACTGAAGGGGCTATGCAGTTCAAATATGAAGAAGGGGTATGGGATGTGAATGATGAACCAGAATCTGGTATGTTTGAGGCAACGTTCATGGGTGACGAGGTGACGATCGATGTCGGTCGCAGCAACACCATAAGGGTTGCAAATAATGCCCAGTATAATGGCACGTTCGACCTCACCTTCTGCAACGAACTGAAGATTCAGGCGGATAATGTTAACAGAAGCTATCCCGACTGCCAGCTCACTGGCAACATGCCTCTTGGCGACGACACTAAGGTCAAAGCCGAACTGTCGCTCAATAACAAGGAGTACTATTACTTCTCGCTGCCGTTCGACTGCAATGTCTCGGATATTCAGGTGATGGCAGGAACGGATGAGGTTGAGAGAAGCAGTTCTATTGATGAGGCTCTTTCATATATAGATGACGTGAATCGCTACGTGCTCTTCAGATGGAACGAGAGTGCATATACAAGCGATGAGACTACTGGATATGTAGAATTCAGTGGGACAATGCTCGAAAAGAACAAGGGTTATGTGATTGCCATTGTAGAATCGGCTGAGTGGTATAGGCAACATGAAAATGATTACGATGAGTCGTCATTGGACGTTACCGCAACATTCACCGCAGGCGATGATTATTCTGAGATTGCTTCTTCTGCAAGCGAGATGGAAATCCCTGTGACAAGGGCAGATGCCATGAATTTATATAGCGGATGGAACCTTGTGGGTAACCCATTCTATGGTTCGGTGATGAGTTCGCAGTACAGCTTCAACAAGTATGTGCGCAAGGTGGAAAGCGATAATGGAGAAAAAGCAGTAGTAAATGATTATGCAGCATACATTCCAGTTCTCAATGCCGAAATCAAGCCATTCGAGACAGTATTCATACAGAAGAGCGATGCGGCAGGCGATGGAACGGTAACAGTGACAGGCACTTCGCCAGTGCAGAGGGTACAGGGTGTACCTGCCATGTTGCCGGAATACGTGACAATCACTCTGAACGACAGCAGCCGCATGATGGACCGCACGACGATAGTCAACAACGAGCTGTCGTCCGACGACTTCCTGCAGGAGGAGGACCTCGTCAAGAGCCATCAGAACAGCAACGAGATCTACACCGAATATGGCGACTTCGACTTCTCGTTCAACGAGATGAACATCATAGATGCCGACAAGACAATCCCTCTCGCAGTGAAGGTTGCAGCCGAAGGCGACTACACCATAGCCATGAGCAGCGAGATGTCTAACTATCCAACAGGCTATGTTTTCCTGCACGACAAGACATTGGAAACGTACATGAAACTTTCGGACGGCGAGGTCGAGACGCTCCACCTGACAGAAGGCGTTACGGAGGGTCGTTTGGAAATCGTGATAAAGGTGGAAGAGGTGATAGTGGAACCAGACAATACCGAGGAAGTCAGTGAAGGCGGCATTGCGGTCTATGTGCATGACGGCATTGCTACCATCGAGGGCATCGAGGTTGGCGCAATGGTGACGATAGTGGATGCTACGGGCAAGACGCTATACACGGCAAAGGCAACAGGAGACAGAATGGATTACCAGTTCGCAGTCCGCGGAGTCTATATGATAACCATCCGCAACAACACGAAAGTGAATACCGTTAAAGTGATTTATTAAAAATGAAAGGAGAAAATATTATGAGATACAGATTTTGCATATTGGTGACAGTAGCTTTTATGTTCTTTGCAACATTGAGTGCCGACAACTGGAAAAGCATGGATTTCCGCAAACACGGTTCGACAACAAGTTGGGACCGCAAAAGTTCATACAGCAGCAGCTGGAACTACAAGGGCGCTGAACTGCGCGGCATAACCCGCGGCGGAGGTGGCAACTCGTACAACAGGGGTAGGAATTTCGTTCAGGCCAACGACAGATACAACATCACCACGCAGAACAGTGGAGTGCGAAACAACGTCAGTGGCAGTTATTCGTTCAACACTGTCTCACCTGCAACTGGTACGAGGGTGCACCTCGTTACAAGCAAGACATCCGTAGGAGGTACAGGCCATCACTATTTCGGTGGCGGCTCGACCGTGAAGACATATAGATATGCTCCGGAAAAGAACCACTATGGCGAGAATATGGGCAGTGCCACCAAGATAGTGGTACTGCCGCGGTCGTCATCATTGTCGTTAGTTTCAAACGATGACTTCCAGAAGGATGAAGATGGCAGAATCGGCCAAAGCCGTATCGGTAGGAAGGGAGGCACTGAAAATGGCCCATCTGGTCAGGCTGGTAAGGGAGCCGCCCCTCTGGACGACAGTCTGTTAGTACTTCTTCTGATGGCAGTGGCCATGACCGTCTGGAAGATGAGGAAATGAAATAGCAGGCTTATAGACAATGTCTCTTGCCGACGAGTGTGTGGCATCTACGATGACCGCACCCCTCTTGATGAGTTTCTTTTCCTTGGCTATCGATATTGTCCTGCCAATGAGAAGGGTCAGCATGTCAACGCTCTTGAGACGGAACTTGTTTATCCCATTGCGAATTTGAGAATAGCAATGGATTGAATTCTTCGCCAAGTTCCTATCCCAATACAGAAAACGGGTCAGAGTAATTGTCATAATCACTCTGACTTATCGTTCCCTCTTTATTTAGGACAACAAGTGTATCCCAATCGCTGTCTTTTCTTGCATCTTTTCTTGCGCGAGAACCAAACAAGATAAACAGAGCATCTTTAGGCAGAATTCTCTTTCCTAATTCTTTGATTTTATTTATTATCTGGAAATCTGTCATAAGTTTTGATGTTATTCATCAGTCATTTAGCCCGCTAAACTCCTTCTTCACAACATAAAAAGAGACTAACAATCTGAGCAAAATCGTTCTAAGTTATTATTTCATCATCACTATATTTGAAACTCCAATCAAAAATGGAGAAATGAATTTACCTATAGTACAGTTTATTTTCCGTTGCAAATTTAATACAAATATTTTATGCCACAAAATATTTTGAGAATTTTTTATCAATAATCTCAGAATATTTGTATAATGACATTTGTTGTCTATTATTCAGGCATTTCATCACTAATTATTCCGTCAATTCAATAGTCGTGGTCATGATAGTAGTGCCTGCGATGGTTCCTGGCGATAAAGTCAATGTTGTTTGTGAATATTTTGTTGCCTTCTTTGGTTGGATTCATGCTGCTGATGTCGCCATCTTGCAACATTTTGTTCTCTAATAGATACTGAAGCAATTCAGGATGCGTTGCCTCGTAGTTGAGGACAGCGTTCATCGTTTCAACCTGCATTGTGGCGGCACCACATTTTTTGTATAAAGGGTTATCTTTGTGCTTTACGGCATGTATTATTTCCGGAGCAAAGATTATTCCCGCTTTTTTCGATATAAAGGCAACTTGTGAACCAGGTGACAGACGACTGTACAAACTGGACGTATCCAACTCTGGCGTAATTTTCTGCATCCAATCCTTAATTTGAATGGTTTTCTCAAAGAAAGCCAATCGCTTGCCATTTGTACGTTCCATGAAGAGTGGGAATGTTTTTTCGTATGAGATTTTCAACTGATCCTGCCGTTCCTGCATTTTCTCGTAAACCTTTTTGACGGTGTCGTGAAGCACGCCGTTTATTTCCCAATCGCAGTCATCGTATTTAACAAGTGCGGTGCCGATATAGTTGCATTTGCAAAGCAGCATTGGATATTGGTTTTTCACTTTGAACTCGTCACCTTTTGAATCCCTCAGTATGACATGTAAGGAATTTGCAGAGACCACCTCGAAAGAGTCTTGATGGCAATACATTAAGTTCATAAGTTTGTCCGCTTCACCCTTCATCCCATTCCCTTTGTACATTTCGGCCAGCCAAAAGTGAGGTTTCTCCGCCATTGGACCAATCTCGGTAGTCATAGATAATAAGGTTTCGGCATAGTAATGGGCTTTATTCTTATCGCTGATGTACTGAAGGGTTGAACTATAAAATTCCTTGAACCTTTCGTCAGTCAATGGCGAGCAAAGCAGGTATGAACGGCGAAGCCATAACAATGTATGTTTCAAGCGGAAATAGTCATTGGCAATCTCTTTGTTATAAATGAAATTGTAAAGGGCTTCATTAACTTCCACCTCGTTATACGCGTCAAGCACATCCATGATGATTTTTGCCGTGTTTTCACCTATGGCTATTGGATTGAGGAAACGGTTGTTGAACCTCCTTGATATTACAATCCATACCAATAACTCTATTTCAGGTTCGTTGACTTCATCATTGAAAAGCTTGACGTGTTTGTCGAAGAAAGGCAAAGGAAGGTGGTATGTTCGCTGGTGCATAGCGACAAAAGCATTCCATAATCCTATCCTTGACATTTTATCCTCGAAATAAATGGCTACGTTGATAGCTATGTCTTTCTTAATCTTATTTGAGTCAGGCAAATCAAGCGTTAAGCCTTGCATCTCGTCGTAAATCTCGTTTGCAACGTTCACATACATTTGACAAGGCATAAGCCCCTCTGGATAGAAGTCTATAAAGTCGTTTGCGAAAATCTTTTGTTTCATATCGTAAAATGTTTGTGTTTTTATTTGCCAAGTGGCGAGGCGGCGGTGTAGAGGAGTATGTTTATCCCTTTGACATGGGTGAAAGTCTCGACGCAACTAAGCACGGTCGTACCCGTCGTGAATACGTCGTCAATCAGCAGTACATTCTTGTCCTCGAAGAACTTTTCGTCTTTCAGTCTGAATATTATCTTGTTTTCTTGCCTATCCTCAAGGCTCATGTTTGCCTGAGCCTTGTTGTCCGATACTCGCGAAAGCATGTCAACAACCAACGGGATGCCAAGCTCTTTGGAAATCTCCGCCGCTATTAGTTCTGATTGGTTGTAGCCTCTCTTCCGTTGCTTGTTCTTGTGGATTGGTACTGGTACAATAAAATCTATATTGGCGTATTTTGGGGTATGCGCTATTTTCTCAGCCATAGCTTTGCCAAGAAGTTCGGCTATGCGTTTTTTCCTATGGTACTTGAGGTCGTGAATTAGTTTTTGCGAAGGTTCACCTTGTTGGTAAACCATTAACGCAGAGGCGGAAGTTATACATGTGCCGTGCAGGCGGCGTTCCATTGGGTTGTTTGTCACTTGCAATTGGAAAGCGTCAAAAAGGTGATTCTCTTTGATGCAATTTGAGCAAACGACATACTCTCCAACTTCCAAAGGAGCATTGCAGAGCATGCAGTGCGGGTCTGCCAAAAACCTCAGCAGGCTGTGAAGGAGTTTTATTACCACTTGTTCAAATGGTAGTTCTCGTCAAGCCATTTGTCTTTTGGCTGGTCCTCACCTGTTGGATGACCTACAGGGATGACATTGAGCGGAATGATATTCTCAGGAAGGTTCAGCACTTTCTTGACTGTCGCCATGCGCTCTTGGTCTGGGTAAGCTGCTGTCCAAACGGCACCAAGTCCCATAGCCTCAGCGGCCAAAAGAAGGTTTTCGGTAGCTGCCGAGCAATCTTGAATCCAGAACTGTACGCCTTCGCCTTCGAGAGTCTTGGACAAGTCACCGCAAACAATCATAGCGGCTTGTGCCTCAGCAAGCATCTTTGCGTATGGTAGTCCTGCGCAGAGAGAGTCAAGCATGGCACGGTCGTCAATGGCGATTATAGCCCATGGCTGTTTGTTGCAAGCAGTAGGGGCCGCCATTGCAGCTCGAGCCATGGTTTGCATCTGCTCCGTTGTGACAGGCTCAGAAGTGAAGTGACGCACCGATTTGCGTGAAGCGATGTTTTGTAATACGATTGCCGTAGAGTCAATAGGTTCGGCTACTGGAGCCTCCTCGGCGGAATTTGAGCAAGATGCCAGTGAAATCATGGCTGTAATGACAATGAAAAGAATTTTTTTCATAATATTATTTAGTATGTGTTGACGATAACAATCCGCACGCAGCTTGTATGTCCTCGCCGCGTGACTTTCTTATAGTGCAAGTTATCCCATTCTCGGTCAAGTAGTCGCGGAACCAGACGATCTTGTCTTCTTCGGGGCTGTGCAAATCCATCCCTGGTATTGCGTGCCAGCGTATCAGGTTAACCCTGCACTCCAACCCTTGCATCATCCTAACAATCTCTGCCGCATGGCGTAAGGTGTCGTTGAACCCTTTGATTATGATGTACTCAAATGAGATTCGCCGCTGGTGTGTCCAATCGTATTGTTTCAATGTCGCTACGATGTCTGTGATTTGATGTCTCTTTTCCACTGGCATTATTTTCGCCCTCTCGTCGCCAAAAGGATTGTGAAGGGAGACGGCGAGATGGCAATCCGTTGAGTCAATGAAACGCTTCATCGCAGGGATTACACCAACGGTAGATACCGTTATCCTGTGAGGCGACCAACCAAAACCCCATTTTGCTGTCAAAATCTCGCAGCAACGCAAAATCTCATCCACATTGTCCATTGGCTCACCCATACCCATAAATACTATGTTGGTAAGCTGTGAGTATTCTGGTATTGACATTATCTGGTTCATTATCTCGCAAGCACTTAAATCTCCACTCCAGCCTTGTTTGCCGGTCATGCAGAATTGGCAGTTCATCTTACATCCAACTTGGCATGACACGCAAATCGTACCTCTATCTTCTTCGGGTATGAATACAGTCTCGATAGGTCCGTGCGTCGTTTGGAACAGGTATTTCGTCGTGCCGTCTTTTGATTTCGCCGACCATACTGGTGCGGCGAACCCTATTTCGTAAGATTCTTTCAGTTTCGTGCGTGCAGCAAGCGATATGTTTGTCATTTCGTCAAATGATTTCGCGTGCTTGACGTAAATCCATTCCGCCAGTTGTTTAGCCGCAAACGGTTTCATGCCCACCGTTGTGGCGACATCCTTGAGTTCTTCCGGTGATTTTCCTAATAATGTCATCGTTATTAAAAAACGACACCTTATTGGGATAGGGTGTCGTCAATTTTTTTGAGGTACCTAGCAGAATCGAACTGCTGTAAACGGTTTTGCAGACCGGTGCCTAACCACTCGGCCAAGGTACCCTTATTTTGCGAGTGCAAAGGTACGAATTTTTTCGCACCTTTGCAAATATTTTCGCGATTATTTTTTCCTTTTCTTGATATTTGGGCGCATATCCCTCATCATCAATTTATTAAAATCCTTGTCTGCCTTGTAGTACAGGTAAATTTGGCGTGCCGAAAGTGATTTTTTCATCGCTTGGTAGAAGTCAAAATCGAGTTTTGCCTGCGTGTTTTTCTCGGTACTGATTGTTTCAAGGAACTTTTCGTACTGTTCCTCGGAGCAAGAATCGTTCATTTGGCGAACTGCTCTTCTCATAATAGCGAGGGATTTGTTGTAGTTGCCGCGGTAGTTGTCGTAGATAGACTCGAATGCGGCACGTTCAGAGTCTTTCAACTCCATCTTGTAGATGAGGTAGGCTTTGCGTTGCTCTTGTTTCTTTTCCATCCACTCTTTAGCCTGTTGTCTCTTGTTTTTTTGCAACTTCATGTCACACGCTTTCTTGTTCTGTGCAGTGAGGGTGACGGTTGCTAAAATGGCGATAGCCAAAATAAATGCTTTTTTCATAATAACAAAATTTTATGTGTTAATAGATACCTTCTTCGTTAAATTCAATCTGTGCAAGGGCTTCCTCAATCTCTTCGTTGGACAACTTATCGTTGATTTCATCATAATAAGCGTCGTTTTCGTTGGCGTTCGCAGTGATAATCTGTTGGGTTTTTACATCAATCTCGTCCTGTGTCCTGATGATTGCCGCGGTTGCAAGCATTAGCATTCCGACAATGCCAACGGCTATTGATACCCTGTTTATCCAAAGTTGCTTTGTATTCGCCTCTTTTGCTGGCTTTACGGGTTGTTCCTCTTGTTGGATTCTTGACATAAGCCGCTCTTCGAATCCCTCGAAGTAACCATCCGGCACCTTGAATGCCTCTTGCTCGTTTTCAATAATTCTCTTTTCCATTTTTGTTTGTTTTCGTAGTTTAGACTCCTTTCCCCTTGCTGGGGTTTAATTGTTATTATGAAAAAAATTTTTGCAATGATTATACGTCGTCTTCCTCTTTGACGAACTTCTGAATCTTATCGACGGCAATGTGGTATGATGCTTTCAGAGCGCCTTCGGAAGTTCCTGTTATCTTTGAGATTTCGGCGTATGGCATCTCGTCGTAGTAGCGCATATTGAAAACCATACGTTGTTTTTCGGGGAGTGACATGATGGCGCGTTTGAGTTTTTTCGCCATTTCGTCGCCTTCGTAGTAAGCGTCAGCCTCCATGCGTGAAATCATCAACTCCTCAAATTCAAGAGGTACCATGGCACTTCGCATTCTCTCTGCCGCCAGGTGTGAGAGCGCCTCGTTCGTCGCTATCCGGTAGAGCCATGTGTAAAGTTGGCTTTCGCCTTTGAAATTCCCAATGGATTTCCACACTTTTATATATGTGTTTTGCAGCACGTCGTCGGCATCTTCGTGTATCGTAACAATACGTCGGATATGCCAGTAGAGCGTTTTCTGCGTGGCTTTCACAAGTTCCGTGAAAGCCATGTTCCTTGTCTTCTCGTTCACTAACCTTGGGACAAGTTCGTCGATTTTGTCTATGGTCATTTTTCTTGTTTTGTTTTCAAGCCGCAAAGGTACGATTTTTTTTCGACACTATGGCATATTATCCCAAAAAAAAGTTGTAACTTTGCACTTTGATTTATTAAACCTACGATGAAAGAGAATTTTGCCAAAGGAAGTATCGAATTTCTCACTGTAGCAGTGGAATTCTGCAAGTTCATAGAGCAGGCTGAGGATTTGCGGCCGGACGATTTTACGGACAAATTGTCGAAACTTCTGCCGTTTCTTTATCTGAAAGCGTCGTTGGCTGAGCCAAATTCGGTGTGTGAGGAGTCTCTGGAGCATTCGGTGGACGAGCTTACATATACGTCGGTGAGGAATGCGCTTGAGGGGGTGTTTGGCGAGCAGGATCGTTATCTGACCGCGTCGCACCCTGACATTAAGCTGTCAGATTCGGTGATTAATGCGTCGATTTCGGAGGATGTGGCGGATGTCTATCAGTCGGTGAAGAATTTCGTTGACCTTGCGCGTCTTGGCGATGAGGAATTGTTGGACAGGGCACTGGCCGAGTGTAAGAGTGATTTCCGTGAGTATTGGGGTGCGCGTCTGCTTAATGCGCTTGTCGCCATCCATGATATTGTGTCGAAGGGAAATACTGCCCAGGAATGAGAGTGTACGAGTCTAAAATAGATAAGGAACGGCTTTCGGGTATGCCGCTTTGTTCGCTCGGCGGCAAGATTATCGTGGTGGATGAGCCGTCGAAGGTTGAGTTTGCCGTGAATGTGCTGCGTGAGGCAGGGATGATTGGTTTTGACACGGAGACACGGCCGAGTTTCGTGAAGGGGTTCAGGTATCGCATAGCTTTGCTGCAACTGTCAACTGCGGAGGTCTGTTTTCTTTTCCGTCTTCAGCTGATAGGCCATAATGAACTGCTGAAGGGGCTTATAGAAGACCAGAGTGTCGTGAAGGTAGGGATTTCGACACATGATGATTTTCATTCACTTCAGACCTGGATGCCCTGTCGTCCTATGGGCTTTGTGGATTTACAGCATTTGGTGGAACATTTTGGGATAGAGGAGCTTTCGCTTCAGAAGATATATGCGATAGTGTTCGGCGAGAGGATTTCAAAGTCGCAGCAGCTTTCGAACTGGGAGGCTGTGCCATTGTCGCCTGCCCAGCAGCTTTATGCGGCGATTGACGCTTGGAGCTGTATGCGGCTGTTCAGGCAGTTTCAGGCTGACGACCCGGATTTTGTTGACGAGACATCAAGGCTTATGATTACGGGGAGACTGACATCAAAGAAGGCTCCTATCGCCCAAACATCTGCCACGAAACCTGAAAAAACAGTGAAGAAAAAGAAACCACATTGGCCACACCGTTATAAGCGTAAATCAAAGAAAAATGACAATAATAACACTCAAGGCGCATAAAGAGGAGTCACTCAAGCGTTTCCACCCATGGGTTTTCTCAGGGGCTATTGCCCGTATGAGCGAGGAGCCGGAGGAGGGTGAACTGGTTAAGGTAGTTTCGCGTGACGGTGAGACGTTGGGTTACGGACATTATCAGATTGGCAGCATTGCGGTGCGTATGCTGACGTTCGAGGACGAGGTCGTTGGCCGTCAGTTTTTTAAGGGTCGTTTGGAGGCTGCGTATCAGATGAGGAAATCGTTGGGGCTTGCCTGTGGCCAACGGTCAAACTGTTACCGTTTAGCGCATGGCGAGGGGGATTCGTTGCCTGGCGTTGTCATTGACGTTTATGGCAATACGGCTGTACTTCAGGCACATTCGGTGGGTATGCATGTGGTGAGAGAGGTGATGGCTGAACTTATAGTCGAGGTTGTGCCTGATGTGAGGAAGGTGTTCTATAAATCAGAGGGGACGTTGCCTCATAAAGCCCCGATAACGGTGAAGGATGGTTATCTGATTGGTGCGTTTGAGGAGGGCGATGACCTGGCGGTTGAGAATGGTCTGAAGTTCAGGGCTGACTGGCTGAAGGGGCAGAAGACAGGTTTTTTCCTCGACCAAAGGGAGAACAGGCTTCTCCTGCAACGTTATGCGAAGGGGCGTGACGTGCTGAATATGTTCTGCTATACGGGAGGTTTCTCGCTTTACGCGCTTCGTGGTGACGCAAGGATGGTTCATTCGGTTGATGCGTCGGAACGTGCGGTGGAATTGGTGAACGGGAATGTGGCTATGAATTTCGCTGACGACAAGCGTCATGAGGCATTTGCGGCAGATGCGTTTGATTTTCTGACGCAGATTGAAGGCAGGTATGATTTGATAGTCCTTGACCCGCCGGCTTTTGCCAAACACCGTGATGCCGTGCGTAATGCGTTGATAGGTTACCGGAGGATTAACACTATGGCTTTCAAGGCTATCCGTAGCGGAGGTGTGTTGTTTACATTCTCATGTTCGCAGGCTGTATCGCCTGAACAATTCCGTCTTGCGGTGTTTACTGCCGCCGCACAATCAGGCCGGCGTGTGCGTATCTTGCATAAACTGACACAGCCTGTTGACCATCCAATAAACATTTATCACCCAGAGGGGGAATACCTGAAAGGTCTTGTGTTATATGTGGAGTGAGGCGAGGTTGAAAAAAATACGGGCAAAATATTGGATAATTCAAGAAAAAGTCGTAAATTTGCAGCCTGAAAAAACAATAAAATTATATAGCAATGGGAAGAGCTTTTGAATATCGCAAAGCAAGAAAACTGAAACGCTGGGGTAATATGGCCCGTGTGTTTACCAAACTCGGTAAGGAAATCACCATAGCCGCAAAACAGGGCGGTGGTGACCCAGATACCAATCCTCGCCTTCGTGCGCTTATAGCTACAGCCAAGAAGGAGAATATGCCAAAGGATAACGTTGACCGCGCTATCAAAAAGGCGCTCTCGAAGGACTTTACCGATTATAAAGAGGTCAATTTTGAGGGTTATGCTCCTCACGGTATCGCAATCTTTGTGGAGACTGCGACAGACAATAACACACGTACCGTGGCCAATATCCGTAGTTATTTCAACAAGTTCGGTGGCTCGCTCGGTACTTCCGGTTCATTGGAATTCCTTTTTGACCACAAGTGTACTTTCCATATCAAAAAGAAAGATGGGGTGGAACTTGATGACCTCGAACTTGAACTCATAGACTTCGGTGTTGACGAGCTTTATGAGGAGGAGGACGAGATTGTGCTCTATGGAGAGTTTGCGCAGAACTCGGCTATCCAGAAATACCTTGAGGAGAACGGCTTTGAGATTACATCTTCTGAGTTCGTGCGTATTCCACAGGATACTAAGACCTTGACTCCTGAGCAGATGGAGAGTGTCAACAAACTCATCGAGAGAATCGAGGAGGATGAGGATGTTCAGAATGTGTTCCACAATATGGCGGAGCCTGAGGAGGAGTGATGAGATTCACCAAGATGCACGGTCTTGGTAATGATTACATCTACATAGACTGTATCAGGAACCAGGAACCACTGGAGATTGAGAAACTTGCCGTCGTCATGTCCGACCGTCATTGCGGTGTGGGTGGCGACGGCGTTGTTCTGATTATGCGTTCGCATGTGGCTGATTGCCGTATGCGTATGTTCAACGCTGACGGCAGTGAAGGCAGAATGTGCGGCAACGCAATACGTTGCGTGGGAAAATACGTATATGACGAGGGTATTGTGCGTAAAGATGAGATGACGGTAGAGACGCTGAGCGGTATTAAGGGACTTCGTCTTGCCGTCGGCGATGACGGTAAGGTGGCAAGTGTCACCGTGGCTATGGGTATCGCGACTTGCGGTTTTGTCGAGCGAGAACTGAAAGTTGCTGACCTTGTGGTCAAAGGGACTTCGGTTGACGTGGGTAATCCTCATCTGGTTGTGCCAATTGAGGGTGTGGCGGATTTTGACCTTGCCAAATATGGTCCGCTTTTTGAACATCACGAACTTTTTCCTGACCGTGTGAACACTGAGATTACAGAGGTTGTCTCAGAAAGGCGCATACGCATGAGGGTTTGGGAGAGGGGTAGCGGTGAGACGATGGCGTGTGGTACAGGTGCTTGCGCCGTTGCTGCTGCCTATTGCCGTTTGGGGATTATGCCGTATGATGAACCTCTTGAGATTGAATTGCGCGGGGGAGTGCTGCGAATTGTCGTCAGTGCCGATTGCCAGGTTTATATGACTGGCACCGCAACACGGGTGTTTGAAGGGGAGTTCCTGTGGTAGTTTCCTGAACAATGACGGTTGAAATTCGGGGAAACGACGAAAAACGGTGAATTGAAATTCGGGGAAACGACGTAAAATGGTGAATTGAAATTCGGGGAAACGACGAAAAATGGGGATTTAAAATTCGGGGAAACGACATTTTTTTGAGAAAAGCCATTGTTAATCAAAAAAATAGTTGTAACTTTGCAGCGGATTAGAAAATAGCACTATGAAAGCACCATTCAGAAGGAAATTATACGATGAGATGCTCGAATGGAAAAGAGAGCGCAAAGGGACAACGGCATTACTTGTCGAAGGAGCTCGTCGTGTGGGTAAATCTACTCTTGTTCAGACCTTTGCCAAGAATGAGTACGAAACTTTCATACTCATTGACTTCAACCTTGCGTCGCAACAAATACATAGGCTTTTCGATGATATTAGCAACCTTGATTTATTGTTCCTCACATTGCAATCTGAGTACAATGTCAGCCTGAAAGAGCGCAAATCGCTGATAATTTTTGACGAAGTACAGAAATGCCCAAGAGCCCGTCAGGCAATAAAGTACCTTGTCGCTGATGGACGCTACGACTATATTGAGACAGGTTCGCTCATTAGTATAAGAAAAAACGTATGCGACATAACAATACCGAGCGAGGAACAACGCATTTATCTGAACCCTATGGATTTTGACGAATTTCTATGGGCAACGGGGCAAAATGCGATGCCTGACATTCTCGCTCAGTTCGTCGAGAAAAAACAGCCATTTGGGGCTTCGCTCAGGTCTTTGCTGAGGACAATGCGGCTCTATATGCTTGTGGGCGGTATGCCTCAGGCGGTGAATAGTTACATTGAAAGCAATGACCTTTCGAAGGTTGATGCAGTCAAGCGGGACATCATCAACCTATATGTGGACGACTTCATGAAGATTGACCCGTCAGGGAAACTGAGCCTTATGTTTCAGAACATACCCGCACAACTCAGCAGCAATGTGTCCAGGTATCAGACAACGTCAGTCGTTGGCAGAACAGACGAAGACCGTATGTCAATTTTGCTTTCCGAACTTGAACAAAGTCGCACGGTTCAAATCTGTCACAACAGTACGGATCCTTCTGTGGGGTTGCCTTTGACCAAGGATTTCACACGTTACAAGATTTATTGTGCTGACACTGGTCTTTTCGTCACGCTTGCCTTTTGGGATAAGCGTTTTACCGAAAATGTGATATACAACAAGTTGCTGAGTGACAAGTTGGAGTCAAATCTTGGGTATGTGTATGAGAACCTGGTTTCGCAAATGCTAATATCCGCAGGGCACAAACTGTATTACCACACCTGGCAGAAAGACGACCGTCACTATTACGAGGTGGATTTCGTATTGAGCATTGGCAGCAAGATTGTTCCCATAGAGGTTAAATCATCAGGGTATATCAAACACACATCCTTAGATGCTTTTTGCGATAAATACAGCAGCCGTATTTCACGTGCCATTGTGCTTTATACCAAAGACATCGGTCACGAAGGCATTGTAGATTATCTTCCTGCCTTCATGGCAAAATTTATTTGAGACATCACTTAGTAACGATTAAATAATAACTTGGTACATATTCATCTTAACTGAATGTCTATAGGTCAGGGGTACGTCTATGGTTTGCATGGGCTACGTCTTTGGATTGTGCCAAATTAATATTTCATTTAATTAAAACGTCACAGAACCGTAAAAACACATATAACTATGGCATTAGGACTGAAAATTTTCCATACTCCCAAGCCACGTGGCTTCAACCATGTGAACATATATTACGACCCGGAGAAAGAGGAGCGTGAGGAGCGTGAGAATAGGGTCAACAAGGAACTTGGAATCAAGCAGGAGGAGTTCAAGACCTCTATAAAACGAGGCTCGTTCCGTCGTCTGCACAAGATTGAGGGTAATGGTTCGGGCAGTGATGTACGTAGTGCCGCCCGTTCCGCCAATATACGTTTTGCGATAATTGCGGCTGTGCTTATTCTTGTATTTTTGTTACTTTTGATGTGATATGGATATAGTTCGTCAATTGCCCGATTCTGTTGCCAACCAGATAGCTGCTGGCGAGGTTGTACAGCGTCCTGCCTCAGTGGTCAAGGAGTTGACGGAAAATGCCGTGGATGCAGGTGCGACCCTTGTCAAGGTCATTGTCACTGGTGCTGGTCGTCAGTCCATTCAGGTTATTGACAATGGTTGTGGCATGAGCGAGAGTGACGCGCGTATGTCCTTCGAGCGTCACGCCACAAGCAAAATACGCAATGCCGAGGATTTGTTTGAGATTCAGACCATGGGCTTTCGTGGCGAGGCTCTTGCCTCTATTGCCGCCGTTGCGCAGGTTGAGGTTCGCACACGTCGTGAGGAGGATAGGGTAGGGGTGTTGATTGAAATCAACGGCAGCAGGGTTGAGCGTCAGGAGCCTGTCGAGTGTCAGAAGGGTACACGCTTTGTGGTCAAGAACCTTTTCTACAACGTTCCTGCACGCCGCAAATTCCTCAAGACTGACGAGACGGAGATGAAGAACATCCTCACGGAGTTCCAGCGTGTCGCCATTGCCCACGAGAATGTGGCTTTTGAACTATACAACGGCAATGAGTTGATGATGAACCTCCCCGCGGGCAATTTCCGTCAACGTGTCACGCAACTTTACGGCAAGAACAAGAAGAGTTTCGCACAGGACCTTATACCAATCCATGCCGAGACTACGATTGTAAATATTGACGGTTTTGTGGGGCGTCCTGAGTCTGCCGGCAAATACACGCCGCAGGTCTTTCTTGCCAATAACCGCTTCATCATGCACCCGTTGCTCCGCCGTGCTGTCATTCAGGCTTACGACCGTATGTTGCAGAATGGTGCTGTTCCTCTTTTTTTCGTAAAGATAACCGTCAAGCCGTCAGCCGTTGACGTGAACATTCACCCGACGAAGACTGAGGTGAAGTTCGAGGACGAGAAGGAGATATTCTCAATACTGATGGTATGTGTGCGCGAGGCTCTTGGCAAATACAATGTCTCTGCGCCTATGGATTTTGACAACGACGTTGAGATTCCTAATTACCGTGAAGGCGCAAATCCTAAAATGCCGGAGGTCAATTTCGACAGGAGTTACGACCCTTTCCGCTCCTGTGGCAAGAAACCCGTTGAGCGAAACTGGCAGGAGATGTTTCAGGGGCTGAGGAACGAGGTGATTGAAGGACAGGACCAAAGGCTTGATTTCCATGGCGAGGAATTAAGGGTGAATGCAGGACTGTCGGTCAATACCTCTCTGGCGACATCACCTGGAAATACAATATTGGATAATAATGAGACTGTCGGCGAGTCAATCTTCTTCCGTGGCAAATGGCTCTGCGTTGCCCTCAGTTCTGGTCTTGTGGCGATTGATGTCCCTGCGGCGGTTTATCGTATAGAGTATGACAGGCTGATGCAGAGCGAGATGGAGGTGCTTTCGCAGAGGATACTCTTCGATGAGATATTGGAACTTGATGGTGACAGCGAGTGTATATTTACTGAGTTGGAGAAAGATTTGGAGGAGGTGGGTTTCCGTTTTGAGCAATTCGGGCGTTCAATGTACAGGGTGACTTCTGTTCCTGCCGTACTTGCGGAAGATGCGGACAGGATAGCACTCATCAAGGAGATTATCCACGACACGCGTGAGGGTGTTGTTGAGTTGCAGCGTGAGATGAAGTCGCAGTTGGCTTCGCGTATTGCCCGTTGTGCCAGCAGGATACGCCGTGAACATCTCAGTCGTGAGGAGCGTGAACGTCTTGTGGCGCGTCTTTTCGCCTCGTCTAATCCAAACACCACACCTGACGGCAAAACAATAGTAAAAAGAATAGAATTATGAAGAATAGATTTCTTAAAAACCTTTTCAGCCTGAAGAGCCTTATATCTCTTATACTGATAGCGTTATGTATATTGCTGCTGCTCTTTGAGGGGTGTAAGCCTGTCAGGGATTATCAGAAAAAAGAGGGGTTGGTCTTTGGCACAATCTACCATATAACATACGATGCGGAACAACCTCTTGACAGTGTCATCGAGGCTGCGTTACGTTCTGTGGATGAGTCGCTTTCGTTGTTTAATGACCACAGCACACTTGTGCGTCTTAACAATGGAGACACAGTGGATGTAGATGAATTATATACCGAGGTTTTCTCGGTAGGTCAGAGTGTCAATTCTGCCACCGAAGGCTGCTTTGATATGACCGTTGCGCCTCTTGTCAACCTTTACGGTTTTGGCACAGAGGGCAGAATGCAGGACACTTGCGGGCTTGCAGTCAAAGTTGACTCCATCCGCCAGTTCGTTGGTATGGACAAATGTACGCTGGGAAGTGAAAACGGCAAGATGTGGCTTGAGGGTGGTGTGAAACTTGACGCTGCCGCAATTGCCAAAGGGTTTGGCTGTGATGTGGTGGCTAAGGCGTTGTCGGATAACGGTTGTAATGATTATTGCGTAGAGATTGGCGGAGAAGTTGTGGTCAGAGGTCTCAGTCCTCGTGGCGACAAATGGCGTATAGGTGTCAACAAGCCTGAAGAGGATACCACCTGTATGAATGCAGAGATTGAGAAGGTTATGGAACTTACCGACTGTGCGATGGCTACAAGCGGTAATTATCGTAACTTCTACGAGGTTGACAAGACCAAGGTTGGTCATACCGTTGACCCACGTACAGGCAAATTGGCGAAAACAGATATGCTCAGTGCGACGATTATCGCTGACCGTTGCATTGTGGCTGACGCTTGGGCAACGGCGTGTATGGTCGCAGGTGTCAGACAGGCGACTGAGTGGATGATGAATCATCAGGAACTCAGTGCTTTCTTCATATACGAAGAGAATGGCGAAATGAAAACAATAACGATAACAAAAGGGAAAAAGGAATGAAAATAGCAATAGTCGGCGCAAGTGGCGCTGTTGGTCAGGAATTTCTCCGTGTGCTGGAACAGAGGGGTTTCGGCGGTGATGTTGTGGCTTTGTTCGGTTCGTCACGCAGTGCGGGAACCTCATATACAATCGGTGGCAGAAGTCTCACAGTGCAGGAACTCAGACATGGCGAACAGTTCAAGGGAATGGATATAGTCTTTACCTCGGCAGGTGCTTCTGTGTCAAAGGAATATGCTGAGGATATTACACGCTTTGGAGCAACTATGATTGACAACAGCAGTGCTTTCCGTATGGACGATGATGTGCCTTTGGTTGTACCGGAGGTCAATCCACGTGATGCCTTCAATGCACCACGGCACATAATAGCCAACCCTAACTGCACGACAATCCAGATGGTTGTCGCCCTTCAGGCCATCGAGCAACTGTCGCATGTGCGTCGTGTGCGTGTGGCTACTTATCAGGCTGCTTCTGGTGCAGGTGCGCAGGCGATGGCAGAGTTGGAACAGCAGTATCGTGAGGTGCTGGCAGGAAAACCTGTGACGGTAAGGAAATTCGCCCATCAGTTGGCTTTCAATATGATACCTCATGTTGATGTGTTCATGGACAATGACTATACCAAGGAAGAGATGAAGATGTTCAACGAGACACGCAAGATTATGCACTCTGACATACGAGTCTCGGCAACATGTGTGCGTGTTCCTTCGTTACGCGCTCACAGCGAGGCTGTTTGGGTAGAGACTGAGCGCAAGATAACACCTGCCGAACTTCGTGCCGCATTTAATGCTTTCCCTGGCATAATAGTCATGGACGAGCCAGCCAACAACGTCTATCCTATGCCGCTTGACCTTTCGGGCAAAGACGAGGTGTTCGTTGGCAGAATACGTGAGGATATTTCGGTGGATAACGGATTGACATTCTGGTGCGTGAGTGACCAGATACGCAAAGGTGCGGCACTCAACGCAGTACAGATTGCCGAAACATTGATTAAGGGATGAGACGGCTTCTTGCAGAGTGGGAACATCAGCGCATGGTGCAACTGACGTGGCCTCATGCCGCTACTGACTGGAATTATATCCTTGCTGATGCTGAGGATAATTTTTTGCGCATTGCCCGTGCGATAATGCGTTACGGGAAGCTTGTCGTGATTTCGGAAGATGCTGAGAGAATACACCGCCTTTTGGGTGAAGATGTTGAGGTCTTGGCGATTGCGAGCAACGACACATGGGCGAGAGACCATGGGGGAATAACCGTTGAGGAGGATGGAAAAAAGAAAGTGTTGGACTTCTGTTTCAACGGTTGGGGAATGAAGTTTGCCGCTGACAAAGATAATCTTATTACTGAGAGAATGGCGGAGCGAGGTTGTTTCGAGCGTCTCAACTGCCGTGACTATGTGCTTGAGGGAGGTTCGATTGAGACTGACGGCTGTGGAACGTTGCTGACCACGTCTCTCTGTCTTCTTTCGCCAAACCGCAATGCAACGCTCACCCGTGAAGGTGTTGAGGAGCGTCTCTGCCGTGAGTTTGGCGTTAGCCGCATCTTGTGGCTTGAGCATGGGGCTATTGCAGGTGACGACACTGATTCACATATAGATACACTTGCACGTCTTGCGCCTGACGACACAATAATATATCAGGGTTGCCAGAATCCTGACGACTCACATTATGAAGAGATGCAGGCAATGAGGCGTGAGTTGGAGGCTTTTCGCACAAAGAATGGTACGCCTTACCTGTTGGTTGAGTTGCCAATGCCTGCACCACAATACGAGGATGATTTCCGTCTGCCTGCGACATACGCCAATTACTTGGTTATCAATGGGGCAGTGCTTGTGCCAACTTACGATTGCCCGCAGGATGATGAGGCACTGAACCGCATAAAAAGCGTTTTCGCCGACCGTGATGTCATTGGCATTGATTGCCGCACGCTCATACGTCAGCACGGTTCTCTCCATTGCGTCACTATGCAATATTATTGATGAAAGAAGAACTCTTGAAATATAGTTCCTTGGCTGTTGTCGGCACTGCAAAGAATGTCGGCAAGACGGTGACTATTAACTATATATTGTCGCAGTTGCGTGACACAGGACGTGTTCTCGGGCTTACCTCCGTGGGCTATGACGGTGAAGGTCTTGACCAGGTGACGGAGACTGCCAAACCTGAGATAACACTCTATGAGGGAATGATTTTCACCACGGCAGAGCAGCAATATGCCGGTCGCAGACTGACGGCTGAGATTCTTGAAATCTCTGGTCGCAGAACCTCTGTCGGACGACCAGTGACTGCCCGTGTGAAGGTTCAGGGCAAATGTATAATCTCCGGTCCTGCCGACACTTGGTCGTTGCGAAACCTGATACGGAGATACAGTGAATTGGGTGTTGACCTTACGTTGGTGGATGGTGCACAGTCCAGGATGTCGCTTGCCTCGCCAACGGTGACAGATGCGATGGTTCTTGCCACAGGTGCCGCGCTTTCAGCCAATATGCGGCAGGTGGTGATGGCGACACGTTTCGCATGCCAACTGATTGAGATAGGGGAGTGTAGCGACGACCTCAAACTGGTTTTCAGGGATTGCGGCAAGGGTGTATGGACTCTTTCTGAAGATGGGACTTTGCGGCTTACGGAGATAAAAACAGCTCTTTCGGGGAATATCCCTGAGATGGGAGGGGTGAAGGCTATATATGTCTCGGGGGCTGTGGGCGACAGGTTCGTGGAAAGATTAAAAATGCAGAACCGAGCAATAGAGTTGGTTGTAGGCGACTTCACGAAACTCTTCCTCACGCAGGCTGTATATGCGCAACTGCTTCGCTCAAAGGTACATATATCCGTAATGTACAAAAGCCGTCTTGTGGCGGTTACAGCCAACCCCTGGTCGCCACAGGGATTCACGATGGACAGCCGTGAGTTGTGCGACAGGTTACGGGAAGCCACCGGCGTTGATGTTTATGACGTAATGAGACTATGAATGGATTTATAGATAAAATAGAGAGACTGGCAAGTTTCAGTCTCCGTAGTTCCGTGGGGCGTAAAGCTCTTCATTCCCTGACTTTCACCACTGATGTCTCAGCGTTGAATGAGGAGTACGACTGGACGGCAAAAGTGGGACGTATGGTCAATGACGTGATGGTGCATGCGCTCAGCGAGGTGCAGGACATCGAGGGTACAATCCGCCGTCTCGCCGCTGGTGAGGTGCTTGACGACGTGCAGCTGTACGAGGTTAAACATCTTGCCATCGTCTCGGCGCAAATTCGCAACTCAGGAGCCGATTGGTTGGAGAACCTTTTGGGGGTCGTCGCAATACTTGACCCCAACAAAGAGGGTATTGACACATTTTATATATATGACAGCTACGACGAACGGTTGGCTGAGATGCGCCGTGAGTGGCGTGAGCCTACGGCTGAGCAGTTTGCGGCGATGAGCGAGGCTGAGGACCGTGTGCGTCAGCGTCTTTCGCATGAACTGAAGATTTGGTCTGCCCGACTGCAAAAAACGCTTACGGAGCTTGGGCTTCTTGACCTCAGAATAGCCAAATGGCAGATGGCTGAGAAAGAACAATTAACCATACCACGTTTTTCGGAAAACACGACAACGTATAAAGGGCTTTTCAATATCGAGACACGCAATGCGCTGAAATCCAAAGGGAGGAAATACCAGTCAGTGGATGTGTCGTTTGGCAGTTTCCCTACGATAGTCACAGGTATGAATATGGGGGGAAAGACTGTTCTGTTGAAATCGTTGGCGGCTGCGCAGGAGTTGTGCCAGTATGGCTTTTTCGTCCCTGCCGCCGAGGCTTCAATAATGCCTGTGGACGATGTGCTGATGTGCATTGACGACGGTCAGGACCACCTCAGCGGACTTTCCAGTTTCGCCGCCGAGATGTTGGCTGTTGACTCTATGATAAAAACCACCGAAAATGGCGGAAGGGTGCTTGTGCTGATTGACGAACTGGCACGCACCACCAACCCTGTCGAGGGGCGTATCATTGTCGGGAAGGTGGTAGAACGGCTGAAAAGAAACAATGTGCCTTCGTTTGTCACGACCCATTACGACGGTATTCACGGTGATTACAGACGATTGAGAGTCAGGGGATTGAAAGAAGATGGCAAAATCACCGACCTCAGTGAATTGGAAAGCGTCATTGACTATTCCCTTGTAGAGACGACCGAGGAAGAGGTGCCCCGCGAGGCTCTGCGTGTGGCGGAAATGCTGGGCATTAAACTTTTTTCGTGAAACGCTTGTTTTTATGAAATATTTTCCGTAACTTTGCCCCGAAAATAATATTAAGCCTATGAAAACATTTCGATTCTTTTTGATGCTTGTTGCGGCATCGGTTTTGGTTCTATCTTCAGGTTGCAAGCGGAGTGACAACCTTTTCGCGGACGACCGAAGTGAAATAATCCCAGTGATGAATAGCGAAGGCAATGCCGAACTTCTCAATTTGAGGACGGGAATGCTTTATGATTTCGGTGAGATGCAGGTCAAAGAGATTTCGCTTCTCCACGAAGGGTTGATGGTTCTCCGTGTAAATGAGGATGATGGCGTGAAATATTACTATGCTAACGAAGAGGGAGAGATTGTCCTTGGCCCATACGCAAGCGCTTCAATCTTCAACGAGGGGAAGGCTTGGGTGGCAGACGAGAAAGAGCATCTCCGCGCTATCGACAAAGAGGGTAATACCCTTTTCACCCTTGAGCAGGCTCAGCTTGCCGAGGCTTTCGTTGACGGCAAGGCACTTTTCTGGACTGTCGGCGACGAGGTTGGCCTGGTCAACGACAAAGGCGAGGTTCTGATACAGCCTGCCAGCAACGTTTATGTCTGTCGTATGGGCAAACGTATGATTGCCGGTACTGACAGTATGTGGGTGCTGGTCAATGACTCTCACCGTGAGTGGGTTAGCAGCCAGCCTTTCGGTATCCGTGGCCGTGACATGCTCACTGTCGATAGCACCGACGAGTTCAAACTCAATGCTGCCGACAACTTCATAAACAGCGCACGCGAGTATCAGCGTTTCGCTTCGACCAACGACCAGATGTACCGTAACATACATACCCTTGTAGGCATCAACCGCCGTTTGCAGGAGTTGATAGAGAACGGCAGGATTATCGCTGGGCGTAATGGCAGTTGGGGTGTCGTCGATACGTTGGGTAAATGGATTGTAGAGCCTGAGTATGAGGAGGTTGTTCCTGACGATGGAATGTTTATGGTTGTGCTTGACGGCAAGATTGGTTGGGTTGATATGAATGGCAAGAAGGTTATAGATAACCTTTACTCGCAGGCAGACCTTTTCGAGGGTAGTAACGAGACCCACGCTTATCGTGCTGACGGCATGGAGGGTATGCTGAATGTTTATGGGCAGTTCCGTCCTTTGCGCAAAGGCGAGAAAAGGGCTATGGAGGAGTACGGATGGCAGATACCTCTGAAAAACAGGTATATATATGCCGACCAGATGGCGTTGGCTATCCGTCGTGGCTTGGACGGTCCATGGATTTTCACTGGCGAGGGTTATAAGATTACGGACGACTTAATCCGTGATTACCTGTCACTCTCCAACTTCAGGAAAGCCAGTTCGGACTACCTTGAGATTAGCACCGTCGTCGAAGGTCTGAAGACTCTTGCACAGGGACGTAACAGCATCACGGCCAACGAGATGATTGATAACTACTATGAGCAGGAACTCACCCCTGCACGCCTGATGGCGCTTAACGGCAAGGATGTGAAACTTGACCAGATGCTTATCTCCGACTCGCTCTATATCATGCTGTATGCCGAGAAAATCGCAGTGACGACCCAGGTTTATACTGGTTGGATGGAACGCTTGTACGACACGGTATTCTATGGTTCGGCACGTATCAACAGGTTCCGTTTCGAGATACAGACAGGTGGTAAGTTGGCTGAGCGTTTCGAGGAGCTTTCCAAGGCAATCGAGGAGAGCGGCGACTGGAGCGTGGCAGGCAAGAAAGTCGTCGTCGAGACTGACCCTACGGCACTTACAATCGTGATACGGATAAATCCGCCGGCAAAGTAATAAATCATATTAAGTGATGATAAAATAATAACTTGGTACAAATATGAGATTTTACTTGTTCCGCTTTTACTCATCTTGTTGTCTATTTTGATGTTGTTCATCAGTCATTTAGCCCGCTAAACTCCTTCTTCACAACATCAAAATAGACTAACAATCTGAGCAAAATCGTTCCAAGTTATTATTTCATCATCACTAAAAAAGACAGCACTCAAAAAATTGAGTGCTGTCTTTTTTTCGATGATGTTGGTAGTTAAAATCGATATTTCGATATTTCGAGGTTTAGACAATTCGAGTTTTCTGTTACTGGTATTTCCTTTTTATCTCTTTCGGGGCCTGACGGTAATCCTGCGGGTTCATCGGGTTAGGTCTGCACCATAGCCCCATTCCCGTCATTCGTGCCATCTGTTCCGCCCTGACGTACTTCTCGTTATTGTTATACGGTGCGTATTGCCACGCCATGCCGGCTTTTATCATCTCTAAGCCGATGTCCTTGCCCTCGTGGTTGAAGCACCGTGCGGTGGTTCTGCCCCATTTGTCCACGCCATCAGGGTATATTTCCACCTCCTTGCCGTCAATGAGCCTCTCTAAGTACAGCCGCGCATACATTCCGAACTCCTGCCGCCTCTCGGGTGCGTCAATCCCCTGAATGCGGATATTATAGGTGTCGTTTGGTGGCACGAGGATAGTGAATGTGTCCCCGTCATAGATACGCACCACACGGTATCTCCCTTGCGGGGCGGTGGCGAATTTGATGGGTTGGTAGGCTGATGCGCCCATCGCCAAAACCATCAGGATATAGATTGCTGTTATTCTCTTCATAGTTATTTGAAAAATCTGATTGCGAGGATTATTATTGCGGTGATAATCATAGCGAGGATTATCACCCATGGCACCCATTGGTTCGTGGGGGTGCTGTTATCCGTCTCGCTGCTTGATGCCTTGACGCTTTCATCCGACAGATATATGGTGTCACGCTGTTGGACAATGGTTTCGTGTCGCGTGACACGGTTGTTCCCGCTCTCGCGATGGATGGTCTTCCATGGGAATTGCCGTCCGATGCTGTCAGGAGGCATCCACACCGTCTCGCGTTCGATGACATGGATTGTGTCGAAGGTGATTGTGTGGCGCACCATCGACGCTGTGTCAGAAACTGTCAGGCTCTGCCGGCGATGGGAGAGGCTTTTGCTTTGGCATTGCCGTCGGCTTTGACATGCCGTCAAGCATATCAGAGACAGGACAACTGTCAGCATTAGGGCAACTCTGAATTTGTCTGATAGCCTTCTGAAGGCTCTGAATGGTGTCGCGTAATTCATTCACTTCGGTTTTTAGTGGTTGGACAATGAAGGTGTCGAAGTTGTCAAGCAGCTTACGGGCGTTGTCTATTTCGACTGCCTTGGCGTTCGCCTTGGCTTTTGCCCTGATTGATTTGATGGTCACGAGGGTGACAACCAACCCTCCGCTGAGGAGGGCGTTCAGGATTATTGATATTGTCTCATACATGGTTTTTTTCCTACTTTTCGCCAATGGTCAGAATCCATGATTCGCAAGCCACTTCCGGACATCGAAACAAGGGCATGCTTTATTGAGGTTCAGCTCGTTATGCCCATATATTTTGATGCCTGGGAACTGCGTCCTCAATGTCATCAGCAACATCACGAGGGCGTCGTTCTGCTCCGGGGTCATCGTGTTCTTGGGGTTGCCGTTGCTGTCCAGACCTCCGATGTAGCATATACCGATTGAACAGTTGTTCGCCCCTTCGCAATGGGCTCCCGCCTTATCTAACGGCCGTCCCTCCTCGATTGTCCCGTCAAGGTCAATCACGTAATGATAACCTATCGACTTGAGTCCCTTTTGTTTATGCCATCTGGCAATATCGGCGGCTCTGTCGTCTCTGCCTTCAGGCGATGCCGAGCAGTGGATAATAATCTTTGTAATCGTTCTTTTCATACTTTTTTTGTTCCATAAACTCTAATATCGAACCCTCTAACCCTCGTTTCCTTGGTTGAAAAAACGCAGGGGTTTCAGGGTTATGAAAACCCCTGCGAGACGGCATCAAAGCGTCTTAATCCTCCTCAGCAGCCTTGATTTGCGCGAATGCGTCCGCCATGATGAAGCCACGGAGCGTCTGGTACTTTTCCTGGTTCTTGAAACCTGCCTCGTAGGTTGCCAACTGGGTTGGGTTCGCCATGATGGTCTTCACCTGGGCGGCAGCCAGTGCCAACGTGGTCTGGGTGGCCAGCTGAGCCGCATTGAACGAATGGACACCCCTGTTCGTCCACACGAAGTTCTTACCGTACTTCACGTAGAACACCTGGTCCTCTTTCTTGTTCAACTTACCGCTGATACTCTTCAGCAACGAAATTGGTCTTGCAATTGCCATAATTTTTTAGGTTTTTAGATGGTTAATAATTTGTTCCGGGCTAATGGCCAATCGCCCTTCACTATAGTTTTTCCCTTCGTCGCGCGTTTTTTCCGCGAAATGGCGTTAAATAATCCTAAAACAGGGAATTTTTTTTCGGCTGAGGGGGTAAGTGGCTGTGTTTTAGGCTTGTGCCTCGGCAGAGGGATTTGAGGCTTTGGTAGAGTGCATTTGAGGCTTTGAGCCTCGAATGTCGGCTGCGCCTCAGCAGAGCGCAAGCTGACGCTTGCAAAGGTCATTTAGTTCCTGAAAAACTCAAACGAGTTTGGTTTTCAGGAACTAAACGACCTTTCTTTCAGCTCTGCATTCGGCTTGCACGCGATTTCAATAATTTCAATAATTTCACTTGAAATTCTACGGGTCACTTTTTTTGGGGGCTGACACATTATTATATTATTATATATATATACTTATATAAATATATACTTTTTTTATAATGTTTCCTTCATTTTTTTGGAGAGGGCAAAACATACCCCCAAGTTTTTAGGTGAAATTATTGAAATTATTGAAATCGCACATAGTAATCAAGAGGGAGGAAGATGTGGGGGAATGGGGAGATTTAGGGGAGGGGAATGGGGTGTTTATGGTACGGTTGGGCTTGCTCTTTTCTTGGTGTTTTGTGTTGGTGGTTTTGTGTGTGGAATGGCGGTGTAAATCCAAAAAAATGGCGGTGTAAATGGCGGTGTAAATCTAAGTGCATTGTTGCATCCATGCAAGAATGCTCCTGCCCTTGTCGGGATTCTGCAAAAAAAAACTACGCACCGTTCAACGACACCCCAAGACACTCTCTGTCCCTTTTGACCCGTCGATTTCAATTATTTCAATAATTTCACCAAAAAACTTGGGGGTCATTCTTGCATATACCAAAAAAAATCCGTATCTTTGCAGCGAATTTGCGAAGCTCGGCTACATTCGGAAGGGTCAGTGAACCTGTCCCAATGAATGATTAAGTCCCAATTGGGCAAAGTCGTATTATCAAAAGAAACCATAAAAAATTTATATTATGAATGAAGCAGAGAAAGAAAAAGCCATACGTTCAATAGTCAGAACTGCAGTGCAAGTATATGCAGAAGCATTTTCGACACGTCATATTGTAGAGAAAGACAATGAGGATGGCGTGATAAATATGAAGATACACAATGTGTTTATAGCCGCATTAGGTCCAGAAATACAGTATTACTCAGCTTTGGCTCGTTCACTTGACAGTTCTCTTGGCAATATGTTGGAAAAGATGGCAATCAATATAGCCAAGCTCAATTATATTGTCAGTCAGCATGTCGGGGGAACGCTGTATAAAGAGCAGACGGATTACATAGCAGAACTGTTGGAACAATACAAGCGAAGCGAAAACAGAAGGATTCCCAAGTTGTCGGATTACCAAGGCATTTCGGAAAAGAGAGGCACGGCAGAAACCAAACGCCACGAGAGTGACTATTATCTGGTCGATGAAGAGACTGAAATGCACTATCTGATAGAGTTGAAAATTGGAGGCGATTTGGATAACAAGAAAGCAAGGTCGGAGAAGGAAGCCCTGCTTGAGCAATATTGTATTCTAACCAATCAGTTGGGCGAAGATAATGTCAAAATACTTTTTGCAACAGCTTATAATAGGTACGGAGAAGGAAAGCCTTGGACACAGGGGCGTGTCCGTCAATTCTTTTGCGAAGAAGAGTTATGTATCAGCAGGGACTTCTGGAATTTGGTTTGTAAGATGGGAAATGGTTATGACATTGTGATTGATGAATATCGACAAAATGCCCACTATATAAATGAAGCCCTGAACGAGATAAAAGACGTGTATTTACCAAACAGACAATGAAAGATCCTAATTGGCGTAAATGTATTTTGAGAGCTGACAGCAGGAATGTGATTAAACATATTCCTGATAATTCTGTTGACTTCATATTGACAGACCCTCCTTATAATTTGGGAAAACACTCAACTGGAAATATTCCTTTGCCAGGACGTTCTCCAATGAACAATGATGTGGCAGAATGGGATATGATTGACTTCAATCCAGAAGAGTGGGCTGATGAGTTTATAAGAATTTTAAAGCCAACAGGAAACTTATTCATTTTTACATCTTACAATCATTTAGGTCGTTGGTATAATTGTCTGGATCACAAGTTTGACACAACAAACTTTATGATTTGGCACAAGACAAACCCTGCTCCTAAAATTTTCAAGGCTGGGTTTCTGAATAGTTGCGAAATGATATTCACATGTTGGAATAAGCGTCATACATGGAATTTCATTTCTCAGGCAGAAATGCACAACTTTGTAGAAAGTCCTATATGTATGCGACCAGAACGACTTGCTACCCCCAAGCATCCTGCACAGAAACCAGTATCTATTCTTAAAAAGATGATAGAAATAGCATCCAACAGGGATGACATTATTTTTGACCCTTTTATGGGAGTCGGGTCGATGGGGGTCGCTGCAATGGAATTGGATAGACGCTTTATTGGAATAGAGATTAATGCCAATTATTTCGATGCTGCGAAAGAGCGAATAGAAACAGCGTTTTTAAGACAAGAAAGCAAACAATATATGAAAGGAAATAAAGGATACACCATTCAAGAAACGGATAGTACAAATAATGCGAATGAAAGCGTATGTGCCTATCAATCCAACTTGTTTGACATAGATGAGTTTTTCCATAATAAAAAACAGGACAAACAGTATGGCAAAGTGTTGTTTACAGGGTTGCAACCCATTATCAAGTGGCCAGGAGGCAAGGAAAAGGAATTGAAATACATATTGCCAAACGTGCCACGATTTAAAAGATTCTTCGAGCCTTTTGTAGGAGGGGGGGCTGTATTTATGGCAATAGATTCGGAACAATATTATATAAATGATTTATCTGAAGAGTTGATATCGCTGTATGACAACATAGCAAAAGCTAATGATGAATTTTATAGATTATGCGAATCGATTGATGAGTCTTGGAAAAATACAATTGCTTTTTTTGATTCTAATAAAATTTTGGTCAATAAGTACTTAAGTTATAGGAATGGTGAAATAAATGAGATAGAACTGAAATCGTTTGTACAGCAATTTTGTCAAGAGCGTAAAGACGAAATCATTGCAATTATTGGAACGGAATTTGCATCCTATTCATGCATATTATTAAAAGAATTGGAAACAAATCTTCATCGCAAAATGGTTAGAATGCACGAATTGGAGTTACAAAAACATTTGCTTCCAGATGAAGATTTGCTTGATAATATCGAAACAGCCATAAAAAGTGCAGTTTATATGAATTACCGCAATTTATATAATCACAAAGAAAATCTTAGTAAAGAGTTACAATGCGCACTTTTCTTCTTTATGAGAAATTATGCTTATAGTGGAATGTTTAGATATAGCAGCAAAGGTGAATTTAATGTGCCATACGGTGGAATAGCGTATAACAGCAAGCTGATGGCAAGGAAACTGGATTATTATCGTTCGCAAGAAGTCAAAAAGCATTTTCAAAATGCAAATCTTTTCAACAAGGATTTTGAAGTGTTCCTACGGGAGACAAATCCAACAGAAGAAGATTTTGTGTTTTTAGATCCTCCTTACGACAGCGATTTCAGCACATACGCTCAGAATGCTTTTACCAGAGAAGACCAAAAACGATTGGCTAATTATATGATAAACGAATGCCGTGCAAAATGGATGATGGTTATCAAGAATACTGATTTCATTTACAATCTCTACAACAAGGATGGAATAAGCATACGTACTTTTGATAAGGAGTACCTTGTGAGTTTCATGAATAGGAACGACAAAAAAGTCACACATTTGCTCATAACAAATTATTAAGTGATGATAAAATAATAACTTGGTACAAATATGAGATTTTACTTGTTCCGCTTTTACTCATCTTGTTGTTTATTTTGATGTTGTTCATCAGTCATTTAGCCCGCTAAACTCCTTCTTCACAACCTCAAAATAAACTAACAATCTGAGCAAAATCGTTTCAAGTTATTATTTCATCATCACTAAACTACTATGGAAGGACGTATAACAGAACAGGAATTAGTATTGCCAAGTCTTTACTTGATGTATTCCTTAAACAAACACATTAGGACAGACGAACTCATAAAACGATTGACAGAATTAATGCATCCAACAGGAATCGATGCTGAAATTTTGGCGAATAGGAAAGATACGCATTTCTCGCAAATAGTAAGAAACTTAAAGAGTCACAACACATTTTCTCGAAATGGATATGCTACTTATGTCAACGGTAAGTACCAAATAACCGTAGCTGGCAGTCAGTATGTGGAAAAAAACATAGACAATCTAAAATATCTTTTTACCACAGATTTTGCATACTCAGACATAAAAGAAGGCTTAAATACCATAAAAACAAGTGAGAAAATACAACATTTCTATGAATTTGTATCTGAAGGAGAAGCCAGATTTTATCATACTAAAAGTTATGAGAGATCCAAAAAGCTTAGAGATTGTGCTATCGAACATTTTTCGCACAATGGATTAATTGTTTGCAATTGTTGTGGATTTGAATTCAAATCTTTTTATGGCGAACGATTTGGTAAATCAGGCATAGAGATTCATCACATGAAGCCGATTTTTATGTATGGGGGTGTGAGTATAAAACAAACAATATATAAAGCATTAGAAAACCTTTTGCCAGTATGTCCGAATTGTCATCGTGTCATACATAAAAACAGTATTTGTGCCTCTATGATACCTGATTTCAAGGAAACTATACGATTGCAAAAATCTTTATGATTCTTAAAAAATCACTATGGACGTGTTGTCTGATTGATTTCAAATATTTCACTAAAAACTGTGGTTGCTTTTACAATATAAGACCATTATTATATACATAGCGCGTTAGTACATAATCTTGGTGAATTAATATAACCATTAAATCACAAAGTATTATGTTTCAATACAGATTTCATATCGTGGGGTTGAATTACCACGATTACCGGGGCAGACTCGAAGAACTTTACACAACAGCCGAGGGCAACAGCATGACACTGCATATCGACAGTGAGAATGTGGCGGAGAAGAACGCCGTCCGGGCATATATGGACAGCAAGTTCGTGGGGTATGTCATGACAGGTCACGAACGGGACATTGCCGAAAGCATCCTCAGAATAAACGGACTGACGGTCTTCGGGGATGTCGTTTTCATTGACCGCAAGAATGCGATGATTTCGCTGATTGTCAAGGTGAAGAACGAGGTGACGCCTTCGTGCCACACGGATTGCAACCCTCTCCGCAAATGGAGCTATGGCGGCGAGCTGCTCAGGCAGACAGACGAGGAGATAGGTCTGAAAGCCATGCTGAACAACCTGCAGGTGAGGGTTAACCGTGGCGATGCGTGGGACGACAGGATGGAGCGGTGCCGCAGGTTCGTGTGCGACAATATATGGCGTGACATCAGCGGTGAGACCGAGCGTCAGTTGACCGAAATCATAGGCCGTATGGAGGATTGCGCAAGCTCGGTGGAGGGGTATGCAGACGCCCTGGTTATGCTGAGGTTCACTTACAAGCATATCGGCAGCGACGAGTGTGTGCGCCGGCAGGTGGCAAACCTTGTGTGTCAGTCGCATTCGGCGGAGGTGCGTGACCTGATTCGTTATATGGGCGACAGTGCGGAGGAGAATGTGCGGTCGTTGCCCGATTTCTTAGTGAAGGCATACGACCGTGACCCTGCCGAGTATATCGGAAAGGTGCGCTATCTGAGGCTGCCATATATGAAGCTCCGCCAGTTGCAGACCCTTATGGCTGTGCGCATTGCGCTCCGTCAAAGCAAGGATGGGTGTGCCGTCCGCGTGAGCGATGTGCTGACGGTTGATGTGTCGGATAAGCTTGCGACGGTGGTAAGGCTGTACTATAACAACTCCCCAAAAAATCTCGCTCTCATCTATTGTGTGCTGCGTGACCGGCAGTTGCTGGTCAACCAGAGTGACTATTTGAAATTTGTGGAATGGCTTGCCGAGAGGAACCTTTTAGGGTGGATGTCAGGCGACAGGATGCGGAAACTGGCATACTCCATAGGCCAGTATATGCGTGGCAGGACGGACCATAACAAACTCAGGGAGGCGTTCAAACCTGATTTCACGCAGTGGAGTGACGGAAAGGAAAAGGCGTTATGCCTACAGATTGCATCGCTTTTTGATTGAAATATGACGTCCGACGGACGGTTTTTGATGTGCCGCCATTGACATTATTGTCAATGGCGGTTTTTTTTCTCTTATTTTCTCTTGTTTTCTCTTGGGGTTGGTTCTTTAAGTCTACTCAAGTTTCGCGTGTTGGCATTGGCCGTTCTAAGGGTTAGCGGGATGGCTTAGCTAACGCACGCCACAGAAATGTGGCAATTGTATTGCATTGTTACCCAGGGTTTACACCCTGGGCTGATTTATGTCGCTCTTTCAGAGCTTTTAAGTTTGCATACAAATCATCTACACGAAATGTTGTTGTGCTATTTCTCTTGATGAAACCATGGAAATGGGGTGTGTTCTCTGAAAATCTCTCACTAAACGGCTCTCCCTCTTGCGTTCCTCTTGCGAAAACGGTCATTCCTCTTGCTTCCTCTTAAACTGCGTTTCGGTGTGTAAATAATCAGTAAATCAGTTGGTTATGTTGTTATTTTGCGCTAACTTTGCCGTCGGAAACAACGAAAGCACCGAACAGGGATTTTCGATAAAAGCACATAATGTTATGACTAATGATTTGACGGACAGCGAGATTATCAATCTATTGCCTCGCGAACTCCAGGATTGCTTGGACGACATGAATGAAAAGGTGTTCTGCCTGGCCTTCGCACGGGGGTTCATCTATCTGCGGGACGGAATGGTGAAGACACGTTTCCAATCGACGAAACTGCTCTCGTATTTCTGCGGCAGGTGTTTCGCCCACGACTCCTCCGAACTTGTCTTCAAACGGTACGTATGGCGCAAAGGCAACCGCCCGTTCCCTGCCAGCGAGCTGGAGCGTTTCTTCAATGTCACGAATCTGCGCGAGACACGGAAAAATGATATGGATGTCAAAATTCCCAAAGGTTTTGAAGATGTTGACAATCTGTTTGTTACGGTTCGCATAATGGAGTGATTAGGAACTATTAGGAACTGTTAGGAACTGAATGTCAGGCTGAATAACGGAAAAACTATAGTGAAGGGCAACAAAAGCCCGTGAGATAATATGGATAACGAGAAAAATAGACCCGTACTGGACGGAAAAATGACAGACATGGTGATGAAACATATCGGATATGCCGACGGCATAGCACGGCGTTACAGCGCAAGGGCAGGGATATTCGCGCAGGACGTGATTCAGGAGGCGAGACTTGCGCTATGCAATGCGGTGCTGAGGTATAGGGAGGGCGATGAAGCCTCGCTCGTGACTTTCGCGACACTGTATATAAACGGCTGCGTGGCTAAATTCATCATGAGGCATTGCCTTGTTTCGTACCTAAGCCAGAGCCAGAGGGTGTTTGTCCGTTTCGTGTCGTTGGACGGATGTGTGGGCGGCGAGGATGACTCGTGTCCGAGGTCGGAGATGCTGGACTCGGACTATTCGGGCGATGAGGCGCGGCGCGAGAAGGTGATGGAGCGTGTCGGGAAAATCATGGAATGCCTCACCGACGGGGAGCGTGAGCTTATCCGCATAAGGTTCTGGACGACCGACAGTGACGACAATGTGACGAGACAGTGCGAAAGGTTGGGAATCAGCAAAACGTACCTCTACAGCCGCTGTGACAGGATATTGGTGAAAATGGCATGCTATGCCAGGAAAAACGGATTATAGACTATGGATAAGTTAAATGCGGAACAACAGAGACTCCTGGCGGATTATGGATATCTGGTTGACGAGATGGCGTGCAGGCTGATGAGCAGTGATGTGGATTACGACTGCTTCTATGCCGAGGCACGGAAAGCCATGGCGAAGGCAGTGACAAACTATGTGGCGTCACGTCACGGCAAATTCGAGAATTACGCCCGTGGAATCATAAAAACCGCACTGGACCGGTACACCAACAGTGAGGGGAACGTTCTGTTCAGCGTCAACGGCGTGGGCGTGTCGGCCAATGAGGAGTATTACAATTCGGGCAGAGAGGTGTTGCGGGACGAGTTCAATCACATGCTGCGTCAACAAGGCTTTTACTATTTTGACTAATATATTGTATAACAAAAACTTATAGATTATGAAACAACAGAAAATCGAGGGCATAGCCCTAATCTCGGAAAACGGCACATTCTCGTTCAACTCAGGACTTCCGGCAGACGAACCCGTACTGGAATTTGACCTCAAGGCTTGCCGTGGCTCAATCAATTTCAAGAAAAACGCCTGTGTGGATTTCGTGCCGAGCGCCTCTCCGGCATTCATTCCACCGGCAATGGATCTGCTTCTGCGCGAAGGCGGAATGACGCTCAAACGCACCTCCCGTAACTATATCGTGACCATGAAGTTCCCTATCATCGAGTCATCAGACGAGACGAAACAACGCCATTCGGACGAGTGGAAAAAGGTTATGGCGCAAATCAAGAGGGATCGTGAGACAATCAAGGAAATTTTCTAAAGACCGAACAGTATGTTTCAATTTTCGATAGTAGATAAGGTGGGCGGAAGGGCGCGTGCCGCCACCAAGGAATCGTTTGACGAAGTCATTGACCGCCGAGCCGTTGCCGAACTTTGCAGGCGGATAGCGGAGCAGGGGTCGTTGGCAGCGGGTTGCCCCGACCAGATGATACGTGACGGAATGCTGAAAAAAGTGGGGGAGATGAAACGCTCGCTGCCCGCATTCTGCTGGCATGCCACTTTCCGTGACGGCAAACGCAACTCGTTCTCAGCCATAGAGTCGGGGTTGGTAATGATGGACATTGACCATATCGACAACCCGGACGGACTCTTCGGGAGTATAAAGGACGAGGCGTTGAAAATGGGGCTTGTGGCTGCCCATGTCACCCCATCGACGGCAGGACTGAGACTTGTGTTCGTGCGGCCGGAAGGCATCCCGATAGCCGATGCCCAGACACTCATCGCCAGGCGACTCAACCTCGGCAACGTGGATACATGCGCAAAAGACCTGGCACGACTCAGTTTCGTTGTCCCACGCCCGTACTGGCTCCACATAGACTATGACGCATTGTTCGGCGAAAAGTCAATGCCAACACCAAAGCCAGAACCAACGCCTGTGCCGGAACCAGTGCCAAAGTTAACGCCAGAGTTAACGCCAGAGCCTGCGCCAAAGTCAGAGCCAACGTCATACGAAAAGGAGTACAAAGGTGTCCCATACGACAAAATCGTGGAGTGTCTGGAACTGGCATACGGAGGCAAGCCTGCCCATGGGAACCGCAACACGCAGATATTCTCGATGGCATGTATGCTGCGTTATATCTGCAACGACGACCCTGTTTGGATTTCGCAGATTCTCCCAACTTACGGTGAGTCGGAGACGAAATGGATGGCGACAATCAGAAGTGCCTGCCAACGTGCGCAAAACCAGTCCATTCCGCCTGTGTTGGTGAATGCCATCGAACTTGCCAGGAAGAAGGTGGAAGCAGGTGAGACTGAGATTGTGCGTGCGTTTGACGACAGCGTGCCGCCGAAGATGCCTGAGAGACTGCCTATGCTAATACGCCATCTGGTGAAAAACGTCCCCGAGGTCTGCCGTGAATCGGTGGCAACAGGAGTGTTTCCCGCCCTTGCAACGCACCTTTCGGACGTGACGTTCAGCCTGATAGACGGCACGAAGAAAGAGCCTAACTTCATGTGCGTGAACCTGGCCCGCCAATCGTCAGGCAAAGCCTCGGTCAACAAACCCATCGAGTATATCATGGCTGACATCAAGGAGCAGGACGACATAAACCGCCGCCGGGAACAGGAGTGGAAGGATGCTGTTTCGACTAAAGGGTCGAACAAAGAGAAGCCTAAACGCCCCGACGACCTGTGTGTGCAGATGTTGGTGACCGACATGACCAACGCAGCCTTCGTGCAGCGAATGCAGGATGCCGGCAACAAGTACATATATACGAACCTTGAGGAGTTGGATATGCTCAAACAGTTGCAGACCAACGGTATGAAAGATGTCGGCAAGATTATCTGCCTCTGCTTTGACAACGGCACGTATGGGCAGGAGCGTGTGGGGTTGCAGTCAATCACGGCATTGCTAAAGATGCGTTGGAACTGGAACGCATCGTCAACAGTCGAGAAGGGTGTGGAGTTCTTCAGAAGGCGTTTGCTGGACGGCACCTTGTCGCGGGTCAATTTCTGCACCATCGTCAACGACCCGACGAAGCCGTTCGTATATCATAAATATGAAGACAATTACGCGGCGACACTAAAGCCGTTCATCACGAACCTCAATCTATGCAAAGGCGAAGTCAAATGCCCACAGGCACTTGCCATGGCGGAACGGTTGCAGAAACGTTGTTCGGAGATTGCCGTGCAGACCGAGGATGTCATCTACGAGGAGTTCACGTTCCGTGCCGTCACCATAGCGTATATGAAAGCGATGGTGCTATACATTGCCAACGATATGACGTGGGAGAAGAACATCGAGGATTTCTGCGAATGGTCGCTGTATTACGACCTGTGGTGCAAGAACCATTTCTTCGGCGACGAGATACGCGAGGCCCGTGCCGCCGCCCTCAAACCGAAAAAAAACCGCGGTCAGGTGAATATGCTGGAGAGTCTTCCGGAGATTTTCACGCTGGCAGATGCGCAGGAGATGCGCAAACGCGCAAACAAAGATGCGGAAGGCACGAAACGGATGCTGAATGTATGGATGTTCCGTGGACACATCGAGTATGATGCGGAAAAAGAAATGTATAAGAAAAAACAATGATATGAAGAAAACAAAGTCAGAGAAGTATCTCGAAAACTTCACAGGCGTACTCACACGTCAGCCGGACGGAGACATGATCGTCATCCGCCAAGGCAAATCGGGCAAGTGGCAACGTTACAAAATGCACGTCCATAGGGGCGACCGCACCTCAAAACAGATAATGAACTGTTGCCACTTCCGCAAAACGAATTGCATTACAAACGTCCAGTTGAAAACCTGCTACGGCAAATGGAAGTCGTCGTACGAGGCTGACGGCGGTATGGTCAACGGCAAACATTATGTCACCCTCCGTGGCTACGTCTTTGCCTCGATATACCAAGTTGCCGTAGAAACGGAGGAGAGTGACAGCGGACAGGGTCAGTGATTCAGTATATGGCAGGGTTTACGCCCTGCCGTATATAGTTTCAATGACAATCATCGTGACGTTCCTCGGATTGATTTCAATAATTTCAATAATTTCAGTAAAAAACCTGGGGGCTATCCTTGCTTAGTGATGATAAAATAAATACTTGGTACAAATATGAGATTTTACTTGTTCCGCTTTTACTCATCTTGTTGTCTATTTTAGATAAACTGCGCTGCGCCTCAGCAATTAAATAAAGTTGACTTCACTTCGGCAATTCAAGCAAGCTTGATTGCTCTCAGTTCGCACAACTTTTGAGCAAGCTCTTTGCGTTCGGCTTGCAGCAGTTTTGATGTTGTTCATCAGTCATTTAGCCCGCTAAAGTCCTCCGTCGCAATCATAGATTGCTCCCCTCGCTGCGGTCGCTTTGCTAAAAAGCAAAGCTATAAATGCCTTGCTACGCCTTCTTTACAACTTCAAAATAAACTAACAATCTGAGCAAAATCGTTCCAAGTTATTATTTCATCATCACTTAACCCAAAACAAATTGGGGAGATGCCCTTTCATGCGTTAGGGCGGTCCAGTAGGCGGACAAAGAGGTCGTCCATGGTGATGGTGTTCTGGATGTAGTTGCTGTATTGATTGGGCGTGAGGCCGTACGTCGTGATGATGGTGGGGAGTATGGTCTCACGGCATTTCGTGAGTTTGTGGTACAGCCCTATGCGGTTGCGAAACCGAAGGTCGTCGTCTTTGTCTATGATGTACTCTGAATCATAGAATTTTATCTCGCAGATGTTCAGCGTGCGGTCGGCACGGCGTATGATGAGGTCTATCTGCGCACCGGGGTGTTCGTCGTTAGCCTCGGCACGCCATGTGAATTGCTCGGTGGCGACGGACTTTATGCCAAGGGCGTTCTTGATTTCGATGATGTGGTACCAGCAGAGGGTTTCGAAGGCAAAACCGAACCATGAGGCGAGCGATTTGTGGCTCTTGCCGTTTTCGATGACGCTTATCCAGTAGATGGTGAAGAAATCGACAAGACGGTAGCGCGTCTCTTTCTGTGGTGTGCCATAGTATGTGTATGACTGTATGAAGTCGCTCTCCTCAAGTATTTTGAGCGTTTTGGTCAGTCCTCCGCCGTAGGTCACACCTGCCTCGGTGGCAATCTCCTTGCGTGTGAAGCCTGTGCGGCGTGTGGCGAGCAGCCGGGCTATGGCAAGGCAGTCCTCGTGGTTGGTGAAGAGCGAGCGGAAGAGTTGCGAAAGTTCGTCCTGCAGTTTAGCATCGTGTGACGAGAAGAGCATTTCCGTGTTCTGCTCAAGACTCTTGCCCTTGCGTACGAACGACATATAATAAGGTATTCCTCCTATTGTCATATAGAGCTTCAGTTGCGAATAGCGGTCGAGCGTTATGCCGTTTTCCTTGTAATATTCCTCGCATTCGGCGAGGGTGAAAGGGTGCAGTTTGATTTGTGCGGTCAGACGGCCGTGCAGTCCTCCGTGGTTGTGTATCAGGTTGTCGGCTATCCAAGATGTCGCACTGCCGCAGACTATCAGCATCAGTTGCGGCTGACCTGCCCCCCAACCGTTCCAGAAGTGTTCGAGGGCAGATACGAACTGCGACCGTGGAGTGTCCATCCATGGGAGTTCGTCGATGAAAACGACGAGGCGTTTGCCAGGGTCAGTGTCAATCTTCTCTTTCAGCAAATCAATGAGGCAGTCGAAAGCCTGCATCCAACTGGAGACACCTTTCGGCTGATAGCCGTACCTGCGCAGCGATGAGTCGAAATTCATCAACTGACTGGCGAGAACAAGCTTGTATTCCTTGTCAAGATTCGAGAGCCCCGTGTGGTGAAATGCCATTCTGCCTGCAAAAAGTTCGCGTATGAGGTATGTTTTGCCTACACGGCGACGACCATATACTGCCACAAATTCAGGCTTGCCCGAACTGTAAAGTCTTTCAAATTCGGCAATTACCGAATATCTGCCAATGATTTTCTGCATAATCGTGTCTGTCTCCTTTTCGCCTGCAAAGGTACGACTTTTTCTTGGAATGACCAAGGAAAATCCATTATAAATTGCCAAATCGTGGTAAAAAAGTATAGGTTTGGCAGAATATAACCATTATAAATTGCCAAATCGTGGTAAAAAAGTATAGGTTTGGCAAAATATAACCATTATAAATTGCCAAATCGAGGTAAAAAAGCATAGGTTTGGCAAAATATAACCATTATAATTTGCCAAATCGTGGTAAAAAAGCATAGGTTTGGCAAAATATAACCATTATAAATTGCCAAATCGAGGTAAAAAAGCATAGGTTTGGCAAAATATAAAGACGAAAAGTCGATGTGCGAAAAAATGTCATAAAAACTCTTTGCGGTTTCAAATAAATTTCGTAACTTTGCAGACTTGAATATTATATAAAATCAAAGATAAAATATGCAACAGTCAAAAGTCGGATTGGATTTTAAGAAAGTGGCTTATGCAAAGCAAGTTGCCAAAGGCATCGCAGACGATGTCCAGGTGTTTGTGGAGCAATATACCACTGTGGCAGTCGAGCGTACAATATGCCGTCTGCTCGGAGTTGACGGCGTGGACGCTAACGGTGTGCCATTGCCAAATGTTTTGGTTGACCAGATTAAGGAGAATGGACTTCTGGGCGAAGGTGTTGTTTTCTTTATGGGCAACGCCATGGCTGAGTCAGGTTTGAAACCTCAGGAAATAGCTGAGCAGGTGGCTGACGGCAAAATGGATATCACCAAATGCAAGGTTCATTCGCAAGCTGAGCGCGATGCCGTCCTGAACCCTATAATGGACGCTACTATTGAGCGTATCAAGGCTCGTCGCGCACGTCGTGAAAATTACCTCAAGACAATAGGCGAGGGTCCCAAACCTTACCTTTATGTCATAGTGGCAACTGGCAACATCTACGAGGATGTCGTTCAGGCACAGGCTGCCGCACGTCAGGGTGCTGACGTTATAGCCGTTATCCGTACAACAGGTCAGTCACTGTTGGACTATGTGCCATACGGTGCTACTACCGAGGGCTTTGGCGGTACTTTCGCAACGCAGGAGAACTTCCGCATTATGCGTAAAGCCTTGGACGAGGTTGGCGAGGAGGTTGGGCATTACATACGCCTCTGCAACTACTGCTCGGGTCTCTGTATGCCTGAGATTGCAGCGATGGGTGCGCTTGAGGGACTTGACGTTATGCTGAACGACGCACTTTACGGCATTCTGTTCCGTGACATCAATATGCAGCGTACTTTGGTTGACCAGTTCTTCAGCCGTGTAATCAACGGTTTCGCAGGTGTTATAATCAACACAGGCGAGGATAATTACCTGACGACAGCCGACGCTTACGAGGAGGCACACACGGTGTTGGCTTCTGACCTGATAAATGAGCAGCTGGCGGCAATGGCAGGTTTGCCAGAGGAGCAGATGGGTCTCGGTCATGCCTTCGAGATGGACCCTATGCTTGAGAACGGTTTCCTATATGAACTTGCACAGGCACAGATGACTCGTGAGATTTTCCCTAAGGCAACACTGAAATATATGCCTCCTACCAAGTTTATGACAGGTAACATCTTCCGTGGACATATCCAGGACGCAATGTTCAACATCATCGGCAACTGGACTCACCAGGGCATTCAATTGCTCGGTATGCCAACCGAGGCCATCCACACTCCTTTCATGAGCGACCGTTACCTCTCAATCGAGAACGCCAAGTATATCTTCAATAATATGAAGAACATCGGCGAGGAGGTTGAGTTCAAAGAGGGTGGTATCGTGAAGAGCCGTGCCGCCAAGGTGTTGGGCGACACTATCACATTGCTTGAGACTCTCCAGAAAGAGGGCTTGTTCAACGCATTGGAGAAGGGTATGTTCGCCGATGTCAAGAGACCAAAGAATGGCGGTAAGGGCTTGGCTGGTGTTGCCAAGAAGGCTGAACACTACAGCAATCCGTTTATCGCAAGAATGATGAACCGTTAAAAACTTTACAATTATGAGCGAAGGATTATATTCGATGGAGGCAAAGGATTACGACAAGACCTTAGACCTCACCAAGATAAAACCATACGGAGATACGATGAACGACGGTAAGGTGCAGATGAGTTTCACACTTCCTGTTCCTGCCGGTGACGAGGCTATAGAGGCTGCAAAGCAGCTTATGCTGAAACTGGGCTTCACCAATCCGCTGGTAGTATATAGCAAAGAGTTGACCAAAGGTTTCACCTTCTTCAACTGCTACGGCTCATGCAGCCAGACTGTTGATTTCACGCAAATCCATGTACCAAAGGTTGAGTCGAACAAGATGAGCATGGAGGAGTGCGACGAGTTCATACGCAAGAACATTGGCCGTAAGATTACCGTCATAGGCGCAAGTACGGGTACTGACGCACACACTGTCGGCATTGACGCAATCATGAACATGAAGGGCTATGCAGGACACTATGGCATTGAGCGTTACGATATGTTTGAGGCTCTGAACATGGGTTCGCAGGTGTTGAACGAGGAGTTCATCGCCAAAGCCATCGAGATGAAGGCTGACGCACTGCTTGTCTCGCAGACAGTTACCCAGAAGGACGTTCATATTCAGAACCTCACAAACCTTGTTGAGTTGCTTGAGGCTGAGGGTCTTCGCGACAAGGTCATTCTGGTTTGCGGTGGTCCACGCATCACCCACGAGTTGGCTAAAGAGCTTGGTTATGACGCAGGTTTCGGTATGAACACTTACGGCGATGATGTCGCATCGTATGTCGCTGAGGAGCTGAACCGTCGTATGCATGAGAAATAATAAAATAACACATTATATATAACGATATGGATAAGAATCAAATTCGCGAGGTGATTGCACGTCGTTGTGCCCTCGAACTTCATGATGGAGATGTCGTTAATCTTGGCATCGGACTTCCAACAATGATTCCTAACTACCTTCCTGAGGGGGTTACTGTAACTTTGCAGTCAGAGAATGGCTTGCTGGGTATGGGACCAACTCCTGAGCAGGGCAAAGAGGATAAATATCTGACTAATGCCGGTGGTGGTTTCATAACAGCCCTCCCTGGTGCCTCGTCGTTTGACAGCGCAACATCTTTCGGTTATGTACGTGGCGGTCACGTTGACGTTACATTCCTTGGGGCATTGCAGGTTGACGAGAAGGGTAATTTGGCAAACTGGATGATTCCTGGCAAGAAAACTCCTGGTATGGGTGGCGCAATGGATCTTCTGGTTGGTGCTAACCGCGTAATCCTCGCAATGGAACATACTGCTAAAGGCGCTCCTAAAATCCTTAAACAGTGTTCACTCCCTCTCACCGCTGCAGGCGAGGTTGACATGATTATCACCGAAATGGGTGTTATGGTCGTCACTCCTAAGGGTATCGAGTTGACAGAAATCAACCCTGAGTTCACCGTTGAGCAGGTTCAGGCTGCAACCGAGGCTATTCTCATCGTTTCGCCTAACCTCAAGAATATGCAATTCTGACCGATGGAATATAACTTCTTAAAAATAGCAGACGAGGGTGCGGTGCGCATTATGACAATCTCCGCACCTAAGTCGCTCAACGCTCTCAACCGCACTATCCTTGAGGAGATTGACCACTGCGTCAGCAACATACCTGAGAACGTCCGTGTCCTTGTAATCACAGGTGACGGTGAGAAGTCGTTCGTTGCAGGTGCTGACATTTCGCAGATGGCTGGTTTCAACGAAGAGGAGGGTACTCGTTTTGGCGAATATGGCGCAAGCGTCTTCCGCAAAATCGAAGACCTCCCTATCCCTGTCATTGCCGCTATCAACGGCTTTGCACTTGGTGGAGGTTGCGAGATTGCCATGGCGTGCGACATACGTATTGCCGCAGACAATGCCGTGTTCGGTCAGCCAGAGGTGAAACTGGGTATCATTCCTGGTTTCTCTGGCACTTACCGCCTCGCCAAACTGGTAGGGCAGGGTATGGCTAAAGACCTCATCTACACTGGTCGTAACATCAAGGCTGACGAGGCTCTGCGCATAGGACTTGTCAATGCCGTGTTGCCTCACGATGAGATGATGGCATACGTTATGAAGACTGCCTCGATGATTGTGGCAAACGCACCAAAGGCTGTCGCTTTCGCAAAACGTGCCATCAACGAGAACTACGACATGAACCGTGCTGAGGGGCTTGCTCTTGAAAACCGCTACTTCGGCGCATGTTTCGCCACCGAAGACCAGAAAGAGGGTATGAACGCTTTCCTCAATAAGCGTAAGGCTGAATTTCAAAACAAATAAAAAACTTAATGATATGAAAATCTGTGTTATAGGAACCGGCACAATGGGTGCTGGTATCGTGCAAGCTTTTGCACAGGCTGGTATGCCAGTCTTGATGAAGAGCCGCTCAGAGGCAAGCCTTGAGAAAGGTATGGCTAAAATCAAGAAAGGTCTCGCCAAACTGGTCGAGAAGGGCAAAGTTACCCAGGATTATATGGATCAGACAGTGGCAAACATCTCCACTACAACTGATTACAACGCATGTGCTGACTGTGACCTCGTGATTGAGGCTGCTGTCGAGGCTATGGATATGAAGAAAGAGTTGTTTGCTATGCTGGACGGCATCTGCAAACCAGATACCATCATAGCTACAAACACCTCTTCGTTGTCAATCACCGAGATTGCCGCCGCTACTAAACGTGGAGACAAGATCATCGGTATGCACTTCTTCAATCCTGCCCCTGTTATGAAACTTGTCGAGGTTATCCGTGGTCTTACCACTTCTGACGAGGTCTATAACTGCATCTCCGAGCTTGTTAAGGCTATGGGCAAGACTCCTGTTGAAATCAAAGAGGTTCCTGGTTTCGTTGTTAACCGTATTCTCATCCCTATGGTTAACGAGGGCGTTGGTATTCTGGCTGACGGTGTCGCTTCTGTCGAGGATATTGATACAGCAATGAAACTTGGTGCAAATCACCCAATGGGTCCTTTGGCACTCGGCGACCTTATCGGTCTTGATGTCTGCCTTGCCATCATGGAGGTTCTTCATTCAGAGTTCGGCGACAAATATCTCCCTCATCCACTTCTCCGCAAGATGGTCCGCGCCGGCAAACTCGGTCGCAAGACAGGCGAAGGTTTCTATAAATATTAAAAACAATACGACAATATGGATTTCAATTTGAACAAAAAACAGGCTCTGTTCCAGCAGATGATCCGTGAGTTCGCCGAGAAAGAGGTGAAACCGCTTGCTGCTGAAATCGACGAACTGGAGCGTTTCCCAATGGAGACAGTCGAGAAATTGGGTAAAATCGGTGTTATGGGTATTCCTGTACCTACTCAGTATGGTGGTGCGGGTGGCGACAACCTGATGTATTCTATTGCAGTCGAGGAACTTTCGCGCTGCTGCGCTACTACAGGTGTTGTTGTCTCTGCTCACACTTCTCTCTGCGTTGCCCCTATCCTTGAGCATGGCACAGAGGAGCAGAAGATGAAATACCTGCCAAACCTTGCTTCCGGCAAATGGATTGGTGCTTTTGGTCTTACTGAGCCAAATGCAGGTACTGACGCTGCCATGCAGCAGACAATGGCTGTACTTGATGGTGACCACTATGTGCTGAATGGTACAAAGATATTCATCACCAACGCAAACTACGCTAACGTATTCGTAGTGTTTGCCATGACTGACAAGTCTAAGGGCAACAAGGGTATCTCTGCTTTCATTGTTGAGAAGGATTTCCCTGGTTTCTCTATCGGTAAGAAGGAGAAGAAGTTGGGTATCCGTGGCTCTGCAACCGCAGAGTTGATTTTCGAGAACTGCATCGTTCCAAAGGAGAACCTCCTCGGCGAAGAGGGCAAGGGTTTCGCTATCGCTATGAAGACCCTTGACGGTGGTCGTGTAGGTATCGCCTCACAGGCTCTCGGTATTGCACAGGGTGCTATGGACGAGACTGTTAAATATACCAAGGAGCGTAAGCAGTTTGGTCGCTCAATCGCTCAGTTCCAGAACACTCAGTTCCGTATGGCTGAGCTTGAGACTAAGGTTCAGGCTTCCCGTCTGCTTGTTCGTTCTGCTGCTTTCAAGAAAGACCAGCACGTTCCATTCTCGGCAGATGCCGCTATGGCTAAGCTTTTTGCTGCCGAGACTGCAATGGAGGTTACTACAAAGGCAGTTCAGTTCCACGGTGGTTATGGTTACACTCGTGACTATCCTGTTGAACGCATGATGCGTGATGCTAAGATTACTGAGATTTACGAAGGTACTTCTGAGGTTCAGCGTATGGTTATCGCTGGCAAGTTGTTTAAATAATAAATGTATTAGATTATGAAAATAGTTGTTTGTATAAAACAAGTGCCAGATACCACTGATGTGAAAATCAATCCTCAGACTGGTACTATCATCCGCGAGGGTATTCCAAGCATCATGAACCCTGACGACAAGGGCGGTTTGGAACTCGCTCTCCGTCTGAAAGACGAATTTGGTGCACACGTTACCGTTATCACTATGGGTCCTCCACAAGCAGATGCTGTCCTCCGCGAGGCTTACGCTATGGGTGTTGACCGTGCCATTCTGTTGACTGACCGTGCTTTTGCAGGTGCTGATACTTTGGCTACTTCTCACGCTCTCGCATTTGCTTTGAACTGCATCGAGCACGACCTCATCATCACTGGCCGTCAGGCTATCGATGGTGATACAGCTCAGGTTGGTCCTCAGATTGCCGAGCATCTGAAACTCGCTCAGATTTCATACGTTGCCGATGCAAGATTTGACGGCAAGGACAAGTTCACCGTTAAGAAGGAACTTGAGGATGGCTATCAGATGCTTGAGGTTCACACTCCATGCCTCTTCACCGTTCTTGCCAGTGCCATCAAGCCACGTTACATGAGCGTCCGTGGTATCTGCGAGGCTTTCGACAAGGAGGTTGAGATATGGACTGTTGCCAACATCAACGCTGACCCTGAGAAACTCGGTGGCAAAGGCTCTCCAACACGTGTTAAGAAGTCATTCGCTAAGGCTCTCAAGCAGCCAGGTGAGGTCAAGGAGGGTACACCAGAGGAGCTCGTTGACATCATAGTTGCTAAACTCAAAGAGAAATTCATCATTTAATCAAGGAGGGCAATAGATATGAATAAAGCAGATTATAAAAACGTATTCGTTTTCGTTGAGCAGCGTGGTGGCGTTATCCAACCAGTTGCATTTGAGTTGATTGGCAAGGCTCGCGAACTTGCCGACGCTCTCGGAGAGAAAGTTGTCGCTCTCTTCCCTGGCTGTGGCATCAAAGCCCAGGCGCAGACCCTCATCGAGGCTGGTGCTGACCAGGTTGTAGTGATGGATGCTCCTGAACTCAAGGATTATCTGACAGAACAGTATTCTCAGGCCATTCACCAGGCTATCATGCATTTCATGCCAAGCATAGTTCTCATCGGCGCAACGACAATCGGCCGTGACCTCGGTCCACGCTTGTCTGCACGTCTTGAGACTGGTCTTACAGCCGACTGTACCAAGCTTGAGATTTCTGAGGAGAAAGAGCTTATGATGACCCGTCCTGCATTTGGCGGTAATCTCATGGCTACAATTATGTGTACTGAGCATCGTCCACAGATGTCAACAGTTCGTCCAGGCGTTATGCGCCGTCGTGAACTCGACAAGAACCGCAAGGGTGAGGTTGTTGACTTCGCAGTCAAGTTTGATGCTTCCAAGTTCAACGTTAAACTCCTTGAGACTGTCAAGAACGAGGGTAATCAGGTTGACATCACCGAGGCTAAGATTCTTGTATCTGGTGGCCGTGGCGTACAGAACACTGAGGGTTTTGCAAAGCTTCAGCAGTTGGCTGACGTTTTCGGCTCAAAGGCACAGGTTTCTTCCTCTCGTGCAATGGTTGACGCAGGTGTCATGGACCATGACCGTCAGGTAGGTCAGACTGGTAAGACCGTACGTCCTAACCTCTATCTTGCTTGCGGTATCTCCGGTGCAATTCAGCACCTCGCAGGTATGGAGGAGTCTGAACTCATCATCGCAATCAATAAAGATAAGTTCGCTCCAATCTTCAGCGTTGCCGACCTCGGCATCGTAGGCGACCTTCACAAAATCGTCCCTATGCTCACTGAGCGTCTGAAGAAAGAAATCAAAAAGTAATTCATAAAATCAAGAGGGACAGGTATCTTTTGCTTTTTGTAAATATGGTATCTGTCCTTTTTTTCTTGCTAATACCAAAAAGCTTATCGCCTAAAGTATTTACATTGTTATGAAGTGTGATGTTTTTATTTCGTCTAAAAGAGAAGATTATGATTTGGCTGAGCAGATTTCCGCTTTTTTGCGAAAAAATGGTCTGAATCCTTTTTTGGCGAGTGAGTCGCTTCGTCGAATAGGCAACGCTGCATACCTTGATGAGATTGACCAAGCATTGGAAGAATGTAACCATCTTATAGTGTTCTGTACAAAACCTGAATATGCAGGAAGTGAATATGTTAAGGAAGAATGGCAATCTTTCCGTAACGAAAAGTTGAGCGGTAGGAAAAGCGGTAACATACTGACTGTCGTTGCTGATACTGTATCTGTCGGACAGCTTCCTTTTGGATTGCACAGGTATGAGGTGATTAAGTTTTCTGATTACAGACACGTTCTCTTAGATTATCTTGACAATGAACGTGGAAAATCTCCTTCTCACAATAGTGTGACGAATTTCAATTTCAATACTGAAGAAAAAAAGAAGAGTCTTTTATTTAAGGTGAAAGACGTTGAGTTCAAAATGATTTACGTAGAAGGTGGAAAGTTCAAGATGGGGGCTAACAATGGCAATTCAGATGAGAAGCCAGTCCACGATGTTATTCTAGATGATTACTTTATTGGCGAGACAGTGGTGACGCAGGCTTTGTGGAAGGCTGTTATGGGGAAAAAGACATCATATTTTCAATGTGGCAATAGACCTGTTGATAAAGTCAGTTGGAATGATTGTCAAACGTTTATACGTAGATTAAACAAATGTACACAAGAGCAATTAAAAGGATGTAGTTTTGCCCTACCGACAGAGGCTCAGTGGGAGTTTGCGGCACGTGGAGGCAAAAAGAGCAAAGGTTACTTCTACTCAGGCAGCAACACCTTAGACGATGTGGCATGGCATGGCGGAAAAACACATACGGTAAAAAGAAAAGAAGAGAATGAACTAGAACTTTATGATATGAGTGGAAATGTTTGGGAGTGGTGTCAGGATTGGTACGGTTCTTACCCTTCATCACCGCAGACTAACCCTACAGGACCTTCATCTGGGTCGAGTCGTGTGATTCGCGGTGGCGGCAGGTATCTCGATGCTGGAAGTTACAGTTCTGCCCTTCGCGGTCGCACTGTGCCTATCGACCGCAGCTGTGGTATCGGTTTGCGCCTGGTCTTGCTTTTTTAGGTTACTACCATAAAGCAAGAAAAGAAAATAAAATAAACAGCAAAAAATCAGATAACAATAATCTAATATGCGAATTTCAGACCGGAAAATCAGGTGATTGTGGTATAGTTGAAATACACCGGTGCTTTCATTCTTATTGTTGCCGTCAAAAACCTACCCCCAACTTTTTAGGTGAAATTATTGAAATTATTGAAATCGTGAACCTGTTCCCATGACCTGGGTTCGTAATTAATAGAACCATCCTTTAATAAAATACTCTATTATGAAAATTTCAAACTGGAAAATCAAGCGATTGTGGTACCTGCTGAGATGCGTAGGTGCTATCATGCTTATAGTTGCCGCTGTTGGTGTGTTTTTAGTCAGGAGTGGAACGTGCGTGATGGGTGGCAGGATACTGATTTCGCTTGACATAATATGTTTCGCATGGATGTTTGTGGTTGTGACGGGTAAGGTGCTGAGAAACAGGATTGCTTTCGTGATTTTGTTCTTGGCGTCGATGGGTTTTGGAGTCTGTGTGTATTCCGATATACTGGATAATTCCACAAATGTTTTCCCTGTCTTCTACGATATTATTACAAACGAATAATCTTGCATACGTTTATGAAAGAATATGTTCCATCGCCTGTTGACACACAGGATGTCGAGTTGCCTGAGAGTTTGATTGCGTTGGTCGAGAAAATCGCCCGTAATGTGCATGACGTTTGGGCTCAGTCACGCATTGCCGAGGGTTGGACTTACGGCCCTGCACGGAATGATGCGCTCAAACAGACCCCTTGTCTAGTGGATTACGATGACCTGCCGGAAGAGGAGAAGGCTTACGACAGAAACACCGCTGTCGGGACTTTGAAATTGATTGTGAAGCTTGGGTACAAGGTGACTTTTACTGAAAATCAAGATTAGTATCTCAGCTTTTTTTATGGTTGTAGGTTGGTTTATTCTGCCGAGGGGTAGGAAAGGGCAAGACACATAAAAACCCACCCCCAACTTTTCAGGTGAAATTATTGAAATCGTTCGAGAAGTCATTTTTACGATTTTCTATCTTTTATGGTACGGTAGGGCTTGCTCTTTGCTTGCTCTTTTGTGTTGTGAGTTTGAGTGCTCTTTTGAGGCTATGCGATTTCAATAATTTCAATAATTTCACCTAAAAACTTGGGGGTGGTTTTTCGGCTCAATAACGTTTCGTGTGGTAACTTTGTATATTTTGCTGTCGAATCAGTGTTAATGAATAAAAAAGAGCCACTGCTCAAAATGAACGGTGGCTCTTTTATAGTGTTATGTATTTAATTATTTCTCTTTGAGGTAGTAGTCAGAGAGAATGTCGCGTACTTTGTCGGCTGTAAGACGGCCATAAACCTTGCTGCCGATTGTTACGACAGGGGCAAGACCGCAGGCACCTACGCAGCGGAGGCAATTCAATGAGAAGAGACCATCTTCGGTAGTCTCACCGACCTTGATGCCCAACTGACGCTGGAACTCTTCGAGGATACGCTCTGAACCACGAACATAGCATGCAGTACCCATGCAGACAGAGATTGGGTATTTGCCTTTTGGCTCCATGGTGAAATAGCTGTAGAATGTTACCACACCATAAACACGTGCCACAGGGATGTTCAGTTGCTCGGCAACTATCTCCTGAATCTCACGAGGCAGGTATCCAAGAATATCCTGACATTGGTGGAGGATTGTAATAAGCTCTCCGCTGTCATTATGATGGTTTGCGCAGATGGTCCGAACCTTCTGGTAAACTTCTTCTGTACAATTATCTTTTTTCATAGCGATTATTTTTTATAATAATGTGTGTGGAGAAGATGTTCAGCCTTCTCGCTGCATGGTTTGCCGAGGTATTCATCGTACAGTTTGATGATGTCCGGATTCTCGTGGCTCTTGCGGATTGTCTTCTCGCGGTCTGCCGCATAGATAGCCTCCTGACGGCTCTTGACAACCTCGATGTTGCCTCTGTGGTATGGCTGTCCGCCACCACCGATACAACCACCAGGGCAAGACATAACCTCAATTGCGTGGAGGTTGCAATCGCCCTTGCGAACCATCTCGATGAGTTTCTGTGCGTTAGCCAGACCATGAGCGATACCTATGCGGATTGGGGTCTCGTGGAAATAGATAGTGGCGATACGCACACCATTGAAGCCACGGAGTTCCTCGAAGTTGATACGTGGAAGAGCCTCGCCTGTGAACAATTCGTATGCCGTGCGGACAGCTGCCTCGATAACACCACCTGTTGTTCCGAAGATGACACTTGCGCCTGTCGATTCTCCCAATGGATGGTCAAATTCGCTCTCGGCAAGAGCAGGGAAGTCGATGTTAGCATATCTGATGAGACGAGCAAGCTCGCGAGTCGTGATTGAGATGTTGACATCAGGATCACCGTTAACGTAGAATTCAGGACGTTTGCACTCGTATTTCTTGGCAACGCAAGGCATGACAGAAACGACAACGAGGTCACGGCGGTCAATACCCATTTTCTCTGCCCAATAACTCTTGGCGATTGAGCCAAACATCTGCTGAGGAGAGCGTGCCGTGGAAAGATGAGGCAGAAGGTCTGAATGATGCTGTTCCATATAGTTGACCCAAGCAGGACAGCAAGAGGTCATTAATGGGAGTTTCACATCCTTGTCTCCGCTCATTGCAGCTTTGATACGACCGAGGAGTTCAGTTCCCTCTTCCATGATGGTGAGGTCAGCCGAGAAGTCAGTGTCGAACACTTTGTCGAAACCCAACTGACGAAGGGCTGTCACCATTTTGCCTGTCACGTTGCTGCCTGGTTTGAAACCGAAGTCCTGACCGAGGGCAACACGTACGGCAGGAGCCGTTTGTACGATGACTGTTTTCTTAGGGTCGGCAAGTGCGTCAAGGACATCGTCGATATGCGAGTTCTCGGAGAGTGCGCCAGTTGGACAGATGGCAACGCACTGACCGCAATATGTACAATTGGAGCCAGAGATGTCTTTGTTGAACGCTGTGCCGACAACCGCATTGAAACCACGGTTTATGGCTGAGAGTGCGCCGACATGCTGAATCTCGTTGCAAGCCTCTTCGCAACGACGGCAAGCGATACACTTGTCCATATTGCGTACGATGGCAGGGCTGGCATCAAGTTTGAAGTGCGACATTTCGCCTGCGTATGAGATTTTGCGAATGCCAAGGTCGTGTGCGATGCTCTGAAGGTCGCAGTAACCGTTCTTTGAGCAGGTCAGACACTCGTTAGGGTGATTCGACAAAATAAGTTCCATCACCGTACGGCGGGCGTTGAGGACACGTGGTGTATGTGTATGGATGACCATGCCTGGTGTGCAGTCAGTTTTGCAGGCAGGGGCAAGGTTGCGACGGCCTTCGACTTCTACGACACAGATACGGCATGCGCCTGGTTTGTTGTCATAGTTGAGGTCGTGCATGTGCATGTGGCAGAGAGTAGGAATCTTGATACCGATTGATTCCGCTGCATCCAGGATGGTTGAGCCGTCCTTGACCTCAATTTCTCTATTATCAATTGTTACTTTCATAGTCTATAAAATTTACTGGATGGTGATAGCACCGAATTTACAGCTGTTCTTACAGTTGCCACAACGGATGCAGACTTGAGGGTCGATAACATGAGGTACTTTAACCTCGCCCTTGATTGCACTGACAGGACATTTCCTTGCACAAGCGGTACAACCTTTACACTTGGTAGGGTCGATGATGTACTGAGTCAGAGCACGGCACTGGTGTGCAGGGCAGCGATGGTCTTTGACATGGGCAATGTACTCATCGCGGAAGTTGTCTATTGTGGAGAGTACTGGGTTTGGCGATGTCTGTCCAAGTCCGCAGAGTGCAGTGTCCTTGATGACGCGTGCCAGGTTTTCCAAATTGTCAATGTCTTCCATTGTGCCTTCGCCCTTGGTGATTTTGTCAAGAATCTCATAGAGGCGTTTGTTACCAATACGGCATGGTGAACATTTGCCGCAGCTCTCCTCAACGGTGAAGTCAAGGTAGAACTTGGCTACAGAAACCATACAGTTGTCCTCGTCCATGACGATCATACCACCAGAACCCATCATTGAGCCTGCGGCGATGAGGTTGTCATAGTCAATAGGGGTGTCGAGGTGTTTCTCAGTCAAGCAACCGCCGGAAGGGCCACCAGTCTGTACAGCCTTGAATTTCTTGCCGCCCTTGATACCACCGCCGATGTCGAAGATGACCTGACGGAGGGTTGTTCCCATAGGAACCTCGATAAGACCGACGTTGTTGACCTTACCTGCGAGGGCGAACACCTTGGTACCGTGAGATTTCTCAGTACCGATAGAGGAGAACCACTTGGAACCGTTAAGGATGATAGGGCAGATGTTTGCGAAAGTCTCGACGTTGTTGACGTTGGTAGGGGCGTCTTTGTAACCACGGACTGAAGGGAACGGTGGTTTTACGTAAGGTTCACCACGCTTACCTTCCATCGAGCGGATAAGGGCAGTCTCCTCACCGCATACGAATGCGCCTGCACCATAGCGGAGTTCAATATCGAACGAGAAGTCTGTGCCAAAGATGTTCTTTCCGAGCAGATGGCACTCGCGAGCCTGGGCGATAGCCACCTCAAGGCGGTGGATAGCGAGTGGGTACTCGGCACGGATATATATAAGACCGTGGTCTGCGCCTGTGCAGTAACCGTTGATGGCCATAGCCTCGATGATTGAGTGAGGGTCACCCTCAAGGATTGAACGATCCATGAATGCGCCTGGGTCGCCTTCGTCGGCGTTGCAGACTACGTATTTCTTAGTAGCCTGAACCTCACGTGTGATTTTCCATTTCTGACCGGTAGGGAAACCGCCACCGCCACGGCCGCGGAGACCAGCGTCGATGATAGTCTGGATAACATCCTCTGGTTTCATTGTCAACACCTTGGCAAGTGCCGCATAACCCTTGCGGGCAATGTACTCGTTGATGTTCTCTGGGTCAATAGAACCACAGTTGCGGAGAGCGATACGCACCTGCTGTTTGTAGAATGGCATGTGCTTTGAGTCTGGCATGTGCTCGCCTGTAGCTGGCAAAACGTAGAGGAGGCGTTTAACCTTGTTACCTCCAATGAGATGCTCAGTCACAATCTCCTTGACATCGTCTGGAGTGACGTGTACGTAGAAAGTGTTGTCAGGGCGAATTTGTACGATAGGACCCTGTTCGCAGAATCCAAAGCATCCTGTGCGGATAACCTTGATTTTCTTTTCGAGGCCATTCTCATTGATGGCATCCTCGAATCTTTTGATAATCTCGGCACTTTGCGAAGCGTGACATCCGGTACCACCGCAGCAGAGCACATACTGCTCGTAACCTTCTTTGGTGAGTTCCTTGATTTCTTCCGCGCTAATACCTTGAGGACGGTCGCTGAGTTCGCGCAAAGCGAAGTCGGCGGCACATTTCTTCTGCACCTTTTCCAAATCCTGGAAAGAAGCAATGATTGGTAAAGCCATAATTATTTGTTGTTTGTGTGATAAATTAGTCGTTTTGAGTGCCTATTCGGAAGGCGGTGCAAAGGTACGAATTTTTTTTGACATAAAGCCATCTTTGTGAAAAAAAATACTGACAAAAGTATCACCCTATATTTTGTTGGGATATTTTGTGAAATGAAAGAATATTTGTAACGTCGTTGTTCAATGAATTGAAAAACGAGAACCTTATAGAACACATTTGTCGTGTTGTCAAAACGGTTTATCTCAGAGATAGCAGTAACTCTTCCTGCGAGTGATGAGGAAGTGTCCCAAAATTAATTGAGTTAATTGAGTTAATTGAGATAATTGGCTAACAAAACCTAAAAAACACCTCGCAAGATGTTCGGTTTTTTAGAAATAACCGTATCTACTACGCCGAGTGAGGAAAAAGTAGGTGACAACAAGGAGTGAAAGTACTTCTGAGGCTATGATGGCTGACCAAATACCGTCAACGCCAAAGAAAATTGGAAGTATGAGTATCGCACCAATCTGGAAGAGGAAAAGGCGTGTGAAGGATATTGTGGCAGAGACATAGCCGTTGTTGAGTGCGGTGAAGAACGATGAGGCGAATATGTTGAATGGGCTGACGACGAAAGCAAGCATGTAAAGGCGGAAGGCATGTGTGGCAAAAGTATGGAGTTCAGGGTCGTAACCCACGAAAACACCTGCTATCGGGTAGGCGAAGATTTCAGCAAGAGTGGTGAAGAGAATGCCAAGGAGCGTAAGTATTACGCAACTGTGGCGTAAGAGGCTTCGCAACTCATCACGGTTTCCAGCACCATAGTGGAAACCAACCACGGGCATAACCCCCATTGCGTAACCAAGATAAACGGAAACAAACATATAAGAGGCATACATTATTATTCCGTACGCTGCAACGCCGTTTTGCCCAGCAAGCGACAAGAGTTTGACGTTGTATAGTATATTGACAAGCGAGAGCGAGACGTTAGTCACCATCTCAGACGCACCGTTGCTGAAAGTGTGCAGGATTGCCTTGAAATCCCACTCTGCCGTGGTTAAATGTATCCTGCTGTTGTTACGTCCGCGAAAATATATAATGGGAATTACAGAGCCTACGACTTGACTAAAGTTAGAAGCCATCGCTGCCCCTACAAGCCCGTAATGCAACAGACCTACAAGTACGAAGTCGCCAATGATGTTTGTGACACCTGCCGCTATCGTTACCCACATACCGAGACGTGGTTGCTCTGCTGCAACGAAAAAAGGCTGGAAGACAAACTGAAGGATAAAAAAAGTTCCACCGAAAACAATCACCGTGCCATAACGTACGCAGTATTCCAACATCGGGCCTGTCGCTCCAAAGAGAATCGAGACGGGGCGGAGCAGGAAATATGTGATGCCATTCAGGATAACCCCAAGGATTACCGACAGCCATACCATCATCGTGAAAAGACGGTTGGCACGTGCGTCGTCGCCCTCGCCCATAATCTTGGCCACCAAGGCACTGCCACCAGAGCCTATCATATACCCAACGGAACCAGTAATCATCAGCAAAGGCATAATCAGGTTGACGGCGGCAAAGGCAGTCGTACCAACGTAGTTTGATATGAAAAGGCCATCGACGACACCGTAGATGCTGGTGAAGAGAATCATCAGAATCGAAGGGAGCGTGAAACGGAAAAGTTTGCGGTATCCGTAATGGTCAGAGAGTTGGATTCTCATTTGGTTATGCTGTAGGTAAAAAAACGGAGGTCTCTCAAAGAAAAACCTCCGTCATCCGAACTGTTTTGTTGCCTTAGAAGGATTCGAACCCTCACAGACAGAACCAGAATCTGTAGTGCTACCATTACACCATAAGGCAGTTCCGAATTGCGAGTGCAAAGGTACGACTTTTTGCTTAACTATGCAAATGTTTTGGTGGAAATTTTTGAAATATTTTTCACTCCGAGTTCAATGTGTTGAGTAGCAATTGGTAACGGCGGCGTTCAAGCTTTATGAATACTATCAGCCGCCCTTCTGCCTCGTTGTAGATGAACTCATCTATGTAAATGTCATAGTGCTTGTAAGTCTCTGTTTGCAAAGGTTGTAGGGTGATGTCCTTAATGTATTCGGGCGAAGTGTTGCCAGTTGGTTGCAACAAGAGCGAAAAGGTGTAGAGGGTATCGATTCCGTTGTCCGTCGTCGTGTTTTCGACGTGGAAGTCTGCAAGCATCACCTCGATTGGCAGTTGCACTTCGGTGTCGTCATCAAGGTAGGCGATGTTCTCAAAGATATTCCTATGGAGCAGCATGTGGTACTCTTCGGCGGGCAGCGTAAGCCATGTGGCGACCGCAATTAGGATTGCCGCAACCACTACGACAATTGCAATGTTTATTATCCTTTTCTTCATAATAAGAAAAAGAGTACACCCCAAATCCATTGAGGTGTACTCGATTATTTGGTTAATATCAACCGAGGATTCCCAACAGGATACCAGCAGCGACAGCCGAGCCAATCACGCCAGCGACGTTAGGTCCCATGGCATGCATAAGCAGGAAGTTGCTTGGGTTCTCCTCCTGACCGACCGTCTGCGAGACGCGTGCTGCCATAGGGACAGCGGAAACGCCGGCAGAGCCGATGAGTGGGTTGATTTTCTCCTTGAGGAAGACATTCATCAACTTGGCAAGCAACACGCCACCACCAGTGCCGAAACTGAATGCCACGATACCAATGACGAGAATCATCAGTGTCTGTATGTTCAGGAACGCTTCGGCTGTGGCTGTAGCACCTACAGTCGTGCCAAGGAAAATAGTTACGATGTTCATAAGTTCGTTCTGTACCGTTTTGGTCAGACGCTCGCAAACGCCAGACTCCTTCATCAGGTTACCAAGCATAAGACATCCGACGAGGGAAGCGGCAGACGGCAACAGCAAAGAGACGAAGGCGGCAACCATGATAGGGAAGACAATCTTCTCAGTCTTGGACACCGAGCGTAACTGTTTCATACGGATGGCGCGTTCCTTTTTAGTGGTCAGCAGGCGCATGATTGGCGGCTGAATGACAGGGACGAGGGCCATGTAAGAATATGCGGCGACGGCAATAGGACCAAGCAAGTGCGGAGCGAGGCGGGAGGTGAGGAAGATGGCAGTAGGGCCGTCAGCACCACCGATGATACCGATAGATGCTGCCTCCTGGGCGGTAAAGCCCATACCGCAGGCACAGATGAACGTGATGAAAATACCAAGCTGGGCAGCGGCACCAAGAAGAAGGCTCTTAGGGTTGGCGAGCAGTGGACCGAAATCGGTCATAGCACCAATGCCGACAAAGATGAGGCAAGGGTAGATGCCCAACTTAACACCAAGATACAGGTAGTCCAAAAGGCCAGCCGTATCCGTAGAAGTCATGAGATCCCAATGAACATGGCCACCTGCGAAGTTTGCGTTATGAAACATCTCGGCGCCAGGAAGATTGGTCAGCAGCATTCCGAAGGCTATTGGCAACAGCAACAGCGGCTCAAACTTTTTGACAATGGCCAGATAAAGCAGCAGGAACGATACCAACAGCATTATCAAGTACTTCCAACCTCCCTCGGTGGCGAACATCTGGTAGAATCCCATGCTTTTGCAGAAATCCACGATAATCTCGCCCAGGTCAAGTGTTTCATTATCAATATTTGTTGAACTTGTTACTTCGTCAGTAATAGCAACCGGGTTACCTTCAGCCACTGCTATGGTGTCCTGAGCGAGGACACCGCGCAGCGGGAAGATAAACAATAATGTCAAGAGTATTACTCTAAGTGGCTTCATATTGATTGAGAAAACGATGTCTCAGATATTTACGCCAAAACGACGAGGTCGTCGTCCTGCATGACGTTCTGACCTACAGTCACTTTTATGGCTGTGATTACACCGTCTTTCTCAGCCTTAATCTCGTTCTCCATCTTCATAGACTCCATGGTGAGGATGGTGTCGCCGCGTTTAACGGCCTGACCCTCCTTCACGAGAATCTTGACGATGCTGCCTGGCAGTGGAGATTTCACTGGTTTTCCGTCGCCGGATGCTGCTGCCTTAGGAGCGGCGGCAGGTGCAGGAGCTGCGGCAGGTGCTGCAACGCCTTCAGCCTTGATGTCGAAGAGTTTGTCGTCCTGCATGACGTTCTGACCTGCGGCAACGTGAATTTTGACAAGAGTACCGGCGGTTTCAGCCTTAATCTCGTTCTCCATCTTCATAGACTCCATGGTGAGGATGGTGTCACCTTTGGCAACCTTAGCGCCCTCAGCGGCAACGACCTTAACGATGCTGCCTGGCAGAGGAGCCTTGGTTGTGGCTACTGTACCGGCGGCAGTGTTAGGAGTTGCGATTGAGGCAACCTTGCCTGGTGTGGTCTTTGGAGCGGCGGCAGCCTCGCGTTCTACGTCAACGGTATATTTAGTGCCGTTGACCTCAATCTCGAACTGGTTGTTTTCGAGTTCGTTGACGGAAGTCTCGAACTTGCTGCCATTTATTGAAAATTTGAATTTCTTCATTGTGTTATTAGAATTTGTTGTTTAAACCAAAGATTTTTAAGTTCCATGGAGAGAAGCGTCTGTCCACGGTGTTAATAGTCAATTTGCCGGACTCAATATCGTGGACGTCGTCATCAAGATAGAGGTGAAGAGCCATAGAGACTGCTGTCAGTTCAAGGTCGGAAATTGTCTTCTTTTTAGCTTTCATGATGGTTTATTTGAGTTGGTTCAGACCATAAATTTTAGAGTTCCAAGGAGAGTAGCGGCGAGCCACCTTGTTGATACGGAGGATGTAGCTCTCCTTATCGTGGTTGTCGTCGGTGTAGAGGTGAAGTGCCGCCGCGATAGCCGCGCTATGGATGGCGGGGATGTGCACCTTGTCTTGCTCCTCTTGGACGTAACCCGTCAATTCGTGTACAGTAACTTTCTTCTTCACCACTCTTGGAGCCATCACGTGTCCGAAGAGTTTGATGACAAGGATAAGGATGGTCAGGATGACGAAGACGATACAGAAACCGACAACGGTTATGATCATTGTGTTTGTCCAGTTAACTAACAGCATGAGGATTACAATGGGATGTTAGAGTGTTTCTTCAATGGGTTAGTCAGCTTCTTGGTCTGAAGTGCCTGGAACGCGCGGATGACTCTGAAGCGAGTGTTGCGAGGCTCGATGACATCGTCGATGTAACCGTAAGAGGCAGCCATGTAAGGGTTAGCGAACTTATCCTTATACTCGTTAGTCTTCTCGTTGATGTACTGGGCCTTCTCGTCAGGGTTCTCCATCTTGGCGATTGTACGACCCTCGAGAACCTCGATTGCGCCTGCTGCACCCATAACTGCGATTTCGGCTGTTGGCCATGCGTAGTTGAAGTCGCCACGGAGCTGCTTAGAGCTCATCACGCAGTGTGCGCCACCGTAAGATTTACGCAATGTGACAGTAACCTTTGGAACGGTAGCCTCGCCGTAAGCGAACATAAGTTTAGCACCGTGGGTGATGATACCTGAGTACTCTTGACCAGAGCCAGGAAGGAAGCCAGGAACGTCAACGAGTGTGAGGATAGGAATATTGAAGGCGTCGCAGAAGCGGATGAAACGTGCAGCCTTGCGTGAAGCGTCGCAGTCGAGCACACCTGCGAGGAATGCTGGCTGGTTGGCGATGATACCTGTAGAGACACCGTTGAAGCGTGCGAAACCTACGATGATGTTCTTAGCGTAGTCAGCGTGAACCTCAAGGAACTGGCCGTTATCGGTGATGCCGTTGATGACACGTTTCATGTCGTAAGGCATGTTAGGGTTGTCAGGGATGATGCTGTTCAGCTCGTCCTCAAGACGGTTGATAGGGTCGTTGCACTCGTAAACAGGAGCCTCTTCGAGGTTGTTCTGAGGGATGTAAGATACGAGTTCGCGGATTGTTGCGATGCACTCCTGCTCGTTTGCCGAACGGAAGTGAGCAACGCCAGACTTAGATGCGTGGATGCGTGCGCCACCGAGGTCTTCGGTAGAGATTGTCTCGTTGGTTACTGACTTAACTACCTTTGGACCGGTAACGAACATGTAGGAGTTCTCCTCGGTCATGAGGATGAAGTCGGTCAGTGCAGGGGAATAAACGGCACCACCTGCGCAAGGACCGAAGATAGCGGAGATTTGAGGGACTACGCCAGACGCGAGGATGTTGCGCTCGAAAATCTCAGCGTAGCCTGCGAGTGCTGTAACACCCTCCTGGATACGTGCGCCACCCGAATCGTTGATGCCGATTACTGGGGCACCCATCTTCATTGCGAGGTCCATAACCTTGCAAATCTTGAGGGCCATGGTCTCAGAAAGAGAACCTCCGAATACGGTGAAATCCTGGGCGAAGACATAAACAGAGCGGCCTTCGATGGTACCGTGACCGATAACGACGCCGTCGCCGAGGTATTTCTCCTTCTCAAGTCCGAAATTCACGCAACGGTGGGTTACGAACATGTCAAGTTCCTCGAAAGAGCCCTCGTCGAGGAGCATTTCGATACGCTCGCGGGCTGTGTATTTACCTTTGCTGTGCTGGGAGTCGATACGCTTCTGACCGCCGCCAAGCTTTGCCTGAACGCGCAGGTCGATAAGCTTTTTAACTTTCTCTTTGTTTTCCATTTTTATTGATGCGTTATTAGATTTTTACTTAGGCTGTTCGCAGAGCTCTGTGAGAATGCCGTGGGTTGATTTTGGGTGGAGGAAAGCGATGTTGAGGTTTTCGGCACCCTTGCGTGGCTGTTTGTCAATGAGTTGCCATTCGTTGGCAGCAGCCTCGTCGAGGACTTTCTGAAGACCGCCCTCGAAGTTGAAAGCTACGTGGTGTACACCGCCACGTGGGTTTTTCTCAAGCCATTTAGCGATGGTGCTTTCAGGGGAAGTTGGCTCAAGGAGCTCGATTTTGGTCTGACCTACCTTGAAGAAGGCTGTGCGGACTTTCTGGTCGGCAACCTCTTCGATAGAATAGCATTTTGAGCCGAGCAACTGCTCGAAATAAGGGATGGCATCTTCAAGTTTAGGCACTGCAACGCCAAGATGCTCAATGTGAGTTGGTTTCATAGAAATAATAATTTATTGATTTGTAGTTATTTGTCAGTTTAGGGCAAATGCCCCGAATATCGCTGCAAATTTACTCTTTTTTTTCGGTTTTGAAATATGTATGCAGAATTATTTTTCTACAATTTTGCCAGAATGCGAAAAATTATATTTGTTAACACTTGTCTTTGGGGATGTGGCTGAGTAGTGGAGTAGGGGTCGAATAGGTCAATGTATCGTTAATGTATCGTTAATGTATCGTTAATCTATCGTTAATGTATCGTT
>JAKSNS010000008.1 GCA_024399545.1 Paludibacteraceae bacterium | reverse complement strand
CACGGTAAATCCCCGCCTTGGTTATCGGTCTTCCACGGAAATTATAAGTCTCACCATCGCATATTTGGGTAGTGTCACGGAAGTAATAAGTCTTGGCTACATTGAACACCAGTTTGTATATGCTGTCACAACCATGGACATTAATCAACGTATCGTAGTAAGTTCCTGGCTGTGTTATCCGCCTGCCGCGGAAATCAAACGACCCACCTTGGCAAACCTCAACGTACTCTTCATGAACGGTAGGATTATACATCGTCAGGCGCATTTCATAAACGCTGTCACAACCATTGGAACTCTTAAGACTGTCAAAATAAACGCCAGACTCTGTGAGCCACTTGCCACGCCAATGATAAGTCTTATTTGAACAAAGGGTGTCATACTCTATATTATGGAACTCAGGAATTACCTTAACAAAAATCTCATATATACTGTCACACCCGCTGACCGTCCTGAGGCTGTCGAAGTACGTTCCCGCATGCGAATAGGTCTTGCCACGGAAATCGAACGAGTCACCGTCGCAAATCTGCATAGTGTCGCGGAAATGGTATGTAGGCGCATAGTTCAGCACTAATTTAATAATGCTGTCACAACCGTGTTTAGTGGTTAATGTGTCGTAATAAGTCCCGGCAGCGGTTATCCGCCTGCCACGGAAGTAGAACGAACCGCCATGGCACATCTCCTCGAATTGCTCATAGACGTAACTCCTGCTCATCGTCAACCGCAACTCATAGACACTGTCGCAACCGCTCTGGGTTGAGATGCTGTCAAAGTACGTACCACCCTCCGTAATGAACTTGTTCCTCCACTGATAGACGGTGTTCGAGCAAAGGGTGTCGTATTCTATGTTATGGAAGTTATGGGTGACGTTGACGTACAGCTGATAGATACTGTCGCAACCGCTTCGTGTCACGAGGCTGTCAAAGTAGGTGCCACTGCCGGTGATATTCCTACCATGCCATTCATAGCTACTGCCATCGCACATCTGGATCGTGTCGTAAATATGGTATGTCGGCAAAATGTCGAAATTGATTTCCAATACGCTGTCGCAACCGCCAACTACCGTGATAAGGGAATCGACGTAAACGCCGGGTTTGTCAATCGGTTTGCCACGGTAGTAGAATGACTCGCCCTCACAGATACCTATATACTGTTTCGTCTTGGTTATAGCGTCCAAAGACAGGCGCAGTATATAGACGCTGTCGCAACCGTCAACCGTCTTGAGGCTGTCATGGTACGTACCGCTCTGCGTATATACGACGTCACGGTAGGCGAAGCCGTCTTTCGCGCACAGCATAGTGTCGGTTTCAAAGAGGTATGACTTCTTTACATAAAGCACCAGTCGCTTGATGCTGTCGCAATGGGTCAAAACCGAGGTATATCTATGCTCGAAGGTATATGGCTCCTTACGTGCGGGACACAAAGTACCGTTAGGGACGGGGGTGTTGGCGTTGCAGTAGAACAGCTGTCCATCCCATACCATAGTCTCGTTGTCGCACATAGTCAGGTAATCCACATGGCTTAAGGTGTCCCGTACGGTCAACGTCAACTTGTAGATACTGTCACAATAGCCGACAACGCTCTTCAGTGAGTCGTAGAACGTATGTACGCCTGGTTTAAGGTTAGACAAGACCCTCCTGTGGCCTTGCCAGTCGTAAGGCTCGTTGACGCACGTCGTCTTCGATTCGTCGTACATATAAACCGGGTTTACCTTCAGGTGGACGTTCCATATACTGTCATAACCAGCTACCGTCCTGTATCTGCAGATGGTGTCATGGCTGCCGGCAACGTCCTTCATCCAATCCCACGTCTTGCCATTGAACTGGTAGGAATCATGTTGGCAGGTCGTTATGTCGGTCGAGAATTCGTATGTCGGGAATACCCTTATCGTCAGGGTCATAATGCTGTCGCAACCGTTAGCCGCTGTATATACGCGACGGAAGGAATAGGGCGACGCGCTGACGGGCAGCACCATGTCGCACCTCTCCGTGCATTTCGTTCCACCGTATTTCCTGTTGTCCCATACGTATGACCCCTTGTCCGGAATGTTAGCCGTCGAACTTACCAAGGTAGTATCCAGGACGGTCAGCCTCAAGGTGTTCACGCTGTCGCAACCGACCTTTGTCCTCCGGTAGAAACGATAGTCGTAGGTTCCTGCGGTACGTTGGTTTATTATGGTGTCAACATCATGGTATTTCCACCTGAAAGGCGTGTTGCCGCATACCGTGTCATAATGCCAGATGTCATATACTGGGTTAACGGTAAGGAGCAGGTGCAGCATGCTGTCGCAACCCAACTCCGTAAAGTAATGTACCGTCGAGTCGTGTACCCCTGGGATGTCGTTCCTCCAAGTCAGGTCCCTGTTGTCAAATCTGTAACTTTCGCCTTGGCAGATATCCACGTTCGTCACCTCGTAGTGGCTCTTGTTGACGGTCAGCCTGAGGTGGTATATGCTGTCGCATCCCCTGACGTTGACCAGCGAGTCCGATATCAGGTGGAAACCCGTATCCACCACCTCGGCGGACAAAGGTATTACCTTCACTGCGCTACCGTATATCCTATGCCCGCGCCACGTCAACGTCTCATTGTCGCACATGGTCATGTCCGTATAGGATATGTCGGCGGGTTTCACCGTCAACCTCATCTCATACACGCTGTCGCAACCTTGGCTCGTTGTCAGCGAGTCGTAAATAACCACCCTACCGGGTTCAAAACCGTTGTATAGGGAATCCCGCCATACGAAATTGTCATTGCTGCACACGGTCATAGTGTCGGTAAAATGGTATGAAGGGCTGACCGTCAGCAATAGGCGGTGCACGCTGTCGCAACCCAGCCGCGACGACAGCGAGTCATAATACACGCCGCTCTCCGTGAACTCTCTTCCATGCCATTCGTATGGCACATGGTTGTCGCATTCGTTGACGGTATCGGTCGTCAGATACACCTCGCCGATCGTAAGTATCAGCTCGTAAAGGCTGTCGCACCCCAACACTGTCTTCAGCGAGTCGTGAATGGTAATGACCCCCGCCGTATCGCTGCGTATGTCGCGACGCCACTTATATGGCTGTTCGTCGAAACAGATTGTGTCATATTTCGTAAAGCGGTATGACGGTATTACGGACAGGTTCAGCGTGTCGTTGTAATAGCAATGCCCCACCGAGTCCAACACGTAATACGTCCCCGCCTGCGTGAAATCGTGTTCCCTGAACCTGCACGTGTCGCCTTGGCAGATGGTTTTGTACAGGCACGAATCCTGGCGGTTTATCACCTGCAGGTAATACGTCACCACGCTGTCGCAACCATAATACGTCGTGTAACTCTCCGTGTATGGATACACCCTTCCTATCTCCAAGGTGTCGCAACTTATCTTCTTGCCGAAAACCACCACCGTATCCGTCTGGCACGCTGGCAAAGGAATGATGTCATGGGTGTTGACGCAGCAATACAGGTCAACCGAGACCACATCCTCCACCACTTCCCCTGTCAGTGGGGAATGGCGATACACTTTCATATATATTGTGTGGTCGTGAGGGTTGCCCAAAGCGGCGTTCCACACGTCCCCCGTGTACTTGTACTCCCCCAGCTCTCCCCCGCCGCCGTCCGGCGAATAGTCGTACCACTGTATCGAATCGTAGTCGCCCTTCACCACTGACGAAGTGTTGAAATGCCACAGGTGGTCCGCACCCTCCACCACGAATGCGCTCGACACCCTCTCGCCGTTGAACAGCATGTAGGCGTCCTGGTGGATGCAGTTGAACCCAGGGTTGAAAGCGTACGAAGGTATCTCCACCGTGTCATACCCGTACACCGTCGCCAGAAACCCTCCCATGTTGTTCGTAATCTCATGCACCCCTTGGCTCACCTCCACCGTCGTGTACGCATACCCCGGCAGGCCGTCCACTGGGTTGAAGTTCCCAACGGGGACGTTATCCAGCATCGTCCCCGCGGCTGCGTTCGCCGAAGCCACGATGTTCACGAACGTCACGATGTCCGTGTCCCTTACGATGGTTTTCGTCTGCGAATTGTAGATGTCTATCGTGAAAGTGCTGAACTTCACGCTTGGCACCGCCTGTTGCAGGTCCGTAGCGAACACCATCGCCGGCGAACCGTACTCCGACATCGACCCGAACATATACTGGTAGCAGTAAGCCTGTTTCGAGGTCTCCACCAGCATCGACTTCTGGCTTCCCCCCCAGTTTATCGTCCTCGACTCGAATGCGTCCAGCGAATCTATCAGCGTCCCGTTCTGGTAAATATACGTGTCGTCAAAAACCGCCGTCACCTTCACCACGCTTGTCACCTGTCCCTCGAACTTCACCAACGGGTACCTCGTCCCCACCATCAGCAACGGCTGCGCCTGGTGCGATATATGGCTCGAGATGGTAATCCTCGGCTGCTTTATCATAATCGACGACTGGCAACCGTTGAACATCGCCACCCTCTGCGATGCGCTTATCCTCGTCCCCGAAACATCATACTTCAGCGAATCCGTCGATGCGTAATACACCTGTCCCTGCTCCAGGTCCACCGTATAGCTGCTTTCCGCTGGCAAAGGCGCGCCCGTCGCTCCCCCCTCGTCGCTCGTATTGTTGATCAGGCTCACCGACGGTGTTACCGTCACCGTCGTCGTCCCCGGCTCTGTGGCTATGATGGCGAAATTCGGCAGGTACTCGTTCACCTCGCTCGACTGCACCACGTACTCCCTGCCTAGCACGCCGCTTGGCATCACCAACGACGCGTCTCCCTTCGTGTCGCTGAAACACGACGTAAACAACGCAATAGGCGCGTCCGACGTGATCGTCAGGCTCTTGCTCGTCACCACGTTCGACATCGTCGAATAAGCGTCCGAAGGCACTGGCAGCGACCACACCACGAACGAATCCACCGTCACCGCATACTGCTGTCCGGTACTGTTCGCCGTCACCGTCACATTCGCCGGCCTTCTTGCCGCCATAAACAGCTGCAACGTCAGCGTCCCCGCACCCTCTGGAGCGTTATTGTCCATAAACGTCACGTAGAACTCCTGCCCCTCCGTCGAATTATACCCGTAATTCGTCCAACTGTCCGCCCTGGCCGCCGACCATGCCAACGCCAACGCCAAAACCGAAGTCAAAAACCTTTTCATATTCTTTTTTTCCTAATTATCTTTTATTATGCCTTTAGACGTTTTTTTGCCGTTAGCCGTTAGCTTTTGGCTGCGCATCCCCGCTAATAGCCAATGGCTAACGGCTAACGGCTAATGGCTAACGGCCACTAACCCTATGTTGCCTATACCCGATAACGCAATCCTTGCTGATGCAATTCCTCTTGATATTCACGTTAAACAGGTACGTCACCTTCACCCCCGCCATCACCGGTGTCACGAACCTCCCCTCCATCTCCTCGCTCCTGTACGACGAATGCACCGACAGCCTCGCCGCGTTCTCCGCCATCGGTCCGCACTCCCTCCTCTCCATGCCGTACATCACGTTCGTGAACCCCACGTCCACGAAGGCTCCTATCTTCAGCTTGTCGAACCTTCCGCTGTTCAGCTCCCAACCCAACTCGCCCGAGGCCATGCCGCACACCTTCGTCCCGAACCTCTCCCTCACCCTCTCGTGCCTCGTCTGGTAGAAATGGTTAGGCATATCCTCATAATCGTCTATATACCTGTCGTATGTCGCCGTCGTCTCGTAATCCAGCCACACCTCGTTCCTCACCTCCGCCATCACCGACACCTTCACGCCTGCCAATGCGTAGAAAGCTCCATGAATCCTGCTGTTCCTGAAATTGTTACCCGAATACCCCACCATGCAACCCAAGCTCGGCATAATCCATATCTGCCTCTCCCTCAGCCTCGACCTCATCTCGTAATGCATCGTTGCGTCACCCGACTGTGTATCCTTAATCCTCACCTCCTCCACCTCTATCCTCCTGTTGCACGACGACGACGACACCTGCAGCTCCACGCACACCGGACGGTAGATCAGGTGTGTCCGCCTCACCTCCCAACCTATGCTCAACCCCCCGTTGCCACCACCCGTCACCGTCATATCCCGTGACCGACCCGTCATCGTCGAGTAGCCTCCCGAGCCACCCACCAACAGATAGTCCGACACGAACTGCGCCTTGGCCGTATTGCACGCCGTAGCCACCCAGAACCCCAAGGCTATCCACAAAACATTCAAACCTTTCATAACATTATAATCAGGACGTTTATACACATATTGAAAATGAATGCAAAGTTACATATAATTCTCGACATAACGACACATTATTACGTTAAAAATTTTTATAACCGTAACACTCTGACAATTGCCAAATTAGCCATTGTATATTGCTAATAGGGCTACAAACTTAACACACATTCACCTCTCTTTTTCAATGAAAAATGATAATAAAAACACGCAAATACGACCGCCACGCATAGAAAGCGACGATTCTATATCCGAACGACTACTTCGAGCCTCCAACGATACATTAACGATACATTAACGATACATTAACGATACATTAACGATACATTAACGATAGATTAACGATACATTGACCTAATAAGAAGCCAAAACTGTTACCTTAATCTTATCCCCCAAAGTATCATCATAATTTATGCCCCACACCACATCAACGCTCTCCAACATCCGCCCCGTAAACGCCTCAACCTCCTTCAGTTCCTGAGTAGTCATAGCGCCATTCCTCGAACAATAGAAATTCAGCAATACCCTACTACACTGCTCCAAATCAACATCATCAATCAACACAGACCCGACAGCGTCATCCAACGCATTCGACACACGCGATTCCCCCTCGCCCTCACCAGTGCATATCACAGCATTTTTCCCACTCCTCAACGTCGTAAACACATCAGCGATATCCACATTCATATACCCCTTCAACACAACCAACTTCACAATGCTCTCCGCCGCATTTGCCAACACCTCGTCCGCAAACCTAAAAGCCTCAGGCAACAAATACCCTGGCATTTCCGTCAGCCTCTGGTTGTTTATAACTATCATTGCGTCAACGAACTGCTCCATCTTCTTTATCCACTTGTACGCCTTATTTATCTTATGCTTCCCCTCAAAAGCGAAAGGTATCGTGACAATCCCCACAGTCAGCAAATCCAACTCACGGGCAATCCTCGCCACCACCAACGAAGCGCCAGAACCTGTGCCTCCCCCCATTCCTGCCGTAATGAAAAGCATCTTAGCATCATCCTTCAATACCTTGCGAATCTCCTCCTCATACTTCTCCGCCGCCTCGTAACCTTTTTCAGGAATATCGCCGGCACCAATATCGCCAATAGCCAAACGCGTGGGAACGCAACAAGCCTGCAACGAAATAATATCCGTATTGCACACCGCATACGAGACACCATCCAAACCTCGTTTATACAAATTCTCCACGGCATTGCAACCTCCACCTCCAACCCCAATCACCTTTACGAAAGCACTACTGCCGCCACCAATGAATTTATCGACAATTGATTTCATAGAACAATATAATATACAAGTTACGCAAAATCTGTTCTGGCTTAAAGCCTGTGTGTTAACAATCTAACAACTAAGTATAGAGTCACGCAGCAGGATTACAAGCAATTGCAAAGATACAACATTTTTCTGACATAGAATAAAAAATAGACATAAAAAATAATCTGTCAATCAGAGCATCAATATTTCGAGCCTCTTCTCAAGTCGCTTCCATTCAAAATTTTCTGGAATCCGCTTGGCAGGATGCAGAGGTAACTATCCTCACCCACAGCTTCTATATCTTCATACTCCGGCAATGTCATCACTTTGCCTTCCAAAGTCATAAGGCCATGCCTGTCTCTTCCCGCAATGTAATAACAAAGCTTCGCCCTATGAATATCGCCATATTCATCCTCATAACTCAAATGGTCAAACCAACGGATGTAGAAGTCGTCTGTAATGTTGAGATTCTTGTCGTACCGTCGTATGGTATTATCCTTCATGGTTATGAATATTGCACTGTCTGAAACTTTGACTTCATCCGAAATCTCCTCAATCACGGTCTCGCCACGGGTGTTCATCACGCCGTACAACCCATCGTCATCAGAGTCAACGATGCAATATCCGTCATGAAACACAAGCCCGACACCAGGCCGATACCTGAACGTACGGTCAAACGCCTGGTTTCCCTTCTGGTCAATGAACTTAATCACGCCATTTTCCTCGACGCTCGCCAGACCGTTGCTGAAGACCCATGCATGGCCGTATTGCGGTGCAATGATCACTTCTCCCGTATTTTTGCTGAAATAGCCGCGTTTCTTTCCATTGCTATACACCACCAGCGAATCCCTGTAATCATCTGGTTCAGCATACCAACTCACACCACTGATTGTAACCTTACCTGTATGAGTATTAATCACATCATGTCCGCGTTTGCTGTTATACTTTATTTCCACATCACGGCTCAAGTCATCTTTCCAATAGCTGTATTCATCACACGCATGTTTATGGTACGACCACCTGTCTGCCGCATAATCGCAAAAATCACAAATCAACACTACCGCAAGAATAGCCATGATTATTGCCGCACTGACAGCAAACGCTCCCCAGACGCACTTGGCAAACTTGCCATCACGCTTGTAACCAAACAAACCAAAAAACCAGGCAAAAGCCTGACGAATACCTTGCCATAGAACGGCAAAGAACATTTTACATGATACTTTTTTCATAATAATGAATATTACTTGTCATTCAAAAACTCTCTTTCTTCCAACAGCACATGTGGATCCAAGTTATTATAGATAACCATTTTTCCCTCCAATGCCGCTTTAATATCTCCGAGTTCATCCTTCACATCTGGTTTTGAACCTAAGACATCCACCAATTCCTTCATCACCTCACACTCATTCTCTGTTGCAAAATTCATTGCCTTCAGAATAATCACAAGCCAATTCTGTTCCTTCATTTTTTCAGCATCAAACTCCTTGTCTCGTGTTTCGAGAATTGTCCAAGCAAACGCATAAAGCCTGATATGAAAACGGCTCTTGCCAAATTTTAAAATGTTTTCCATGGTATTAAATTGTTTTTTTATAATGACTACTAATAACTCAATAATCTATCACTTCTACTAAGAAAAAATTCTAATCCTTCGTGTCAGCAACTGCCCCACGAACTGAGCATTCTTGCATTTCAGCAATTGTCCTACCACATCTTACACCACCATAAAAAACATCAAGCACTTTAGCAAAAACATCATTTGGTGATATACAATCGAACATGGTCATACAAGAACGCACCTTCACAGCATCCACTGTTCCGAAAATGTCAACGGCTGACCTACCCGTATGTTTCAGCAGCGTTTTCGAAATCTCACGGATACGTTCATTCAATGTCGGATGTTCCAAATACCTTTTGGCCTCATCACGATCTGCAATTCCATAATAGCAAGCAATATCAGACTGTCCCAACGATCTCAATTGCGGAAATACATACCATATCCAATGGCTTGTTTTCCTACCATCATCAATTTCCGTCCAAGCCTGAGCATAGCCACTGATTGGACTTGCTTGAGCCTCCAAGAAGCGCTCAAGATCTGTTTTACTTTTTTCGTACATAAAGATATAAATTTAACTCAGTTAATATTATAACCAACCATTCGTCTTGCAACAGGTGTCTTTCCGAAGCCATATTTGTCACGCATTTCCTCATATTTTGTCAACTCGTTTCTCGAGACTGAAGGTTTGAGACTGGCTATGACTTCTTCCACGATTTGCTGTGTTATCAGACAGGCGTGACCGTCTTCGTCGATTTCTTTTATTGCCTGATTGAAGATAGTCTTTGATGTTTTACGCACAGCATAATCAATGTCGCTACATGAGAATCCCTCAGTTTGTTTTGCCAATGCTTCACAATTCACGTTCTCTGCAACTGGCAGTTTATCAAAATAGTATTCAAACATCGCCTTGCGTGACTGTACATCCGGCAGTCCTATATATACACGTTCGTCAAATCTTCCAGGACGCAAAGCAGCTCTCTCAATGTTCTCCATATTGTTAGTTGCGCCTATGACATATATACCCTTGGAAATAGAGTCGTTAAGCATCACCAAGAATTCGTTTGTCTCGTTTGCCTGATGCTTATTCTCGTTAATATTCCTATCAGGCAGCAATGCGTCAATCTCGTCCAGAAAAATGATGGTCGGTGCTTTTTTGGCCGCCTCATCGAACATGGCTCGTATCTTCTGCTGACTACCATGAATGTAGGTCGAGCCCAACTCGTCTGGAGTTGCTGCAATGAACGATACCCCAACTTCTTCTGCGATTTTCTTGGCAAAATAAGTCTTGCCGCATCCTGGAGGACCATAGAAAAGCATGTTAGCCGGTCTTACATTATAAAGAGTTGCTTGCTTTGGATATTTGATGGCATTGACGAAATTCTCGGTCACCATAGTCTTCAGGTTATCCATACCAGCCACATCTGCAAATCCACCACCCACACAAATTTCAGGTTCAACTATTCCTACAGGCTCATCTTTCACAATTTTCTTGAGCCACTCTCTTTCTCCTGTGTCTTTCATAACCGTTACTCGTTTTTCAAATCAATAATTTCTTTCATTTGTTTCGAAAATAATCTGGAAGCAGTCACTATGGTATCCAATGCCTCTTTAATCTGCATACGGAGGTCAGCTTCAGTGGAATAAAACTCGAACACAGAACTCACTTTTTTGTAATCTGAGTCCAAGAAAGTTTTCATACATCTTATTTCGCGTGTCATCTTGTTGCATGCAGCCAACACCAATTGTTCTTCGCCCTCATCTACGCTATAAATGATCGGCATAAAAACACTGTAATATGTTTCAACTGGCTGATTGACTATCACATAAATATGTTTCATTTGATACATGAAATAGATGTCACCATCCTTGTCTATTCTTGGTTTGTATCCCAAGTCAGTCAAAATATCGACCATGCGTTCCTGTTTCGTCATATTCATAATTTCATTTTATTCTTCTTCAGATTTTTCATTCTTCACACTCTGAATTTGCTTGTGTGCTTCCAATGCCCCGCATGCAAGCCAGTTGATAACATGCCTTATCACATTTTCCAAGCCTGTCTCGCTATCAAGGTAGCGTTCGTAAAACAACGACAACCCATCGCCTATTTCATAACACTTCACGTATTTCAGTTCACAATTCAAATACTCCTTCAGTTTGTTGAAATCCGCATCGTCAACTTCGTTGCGTTCAACCAGGCATGGCACGCAAAATTGCACGTACTTTTCGTCGTTGCTGTTGAACATCATCAGACATTGTAACCGTTCAAATTCAAAACCATACACATTTTCGCTCAATTCACTGATTATAAAGCCCAACTCGCTCATAATCTCTTTTACTTTTTCTTTCATAGCAATTAGATTTATTGTTGTATAAATTAGCAATTTTACTCTAACACATATCAACATATAACCACATTTATAGTCAATCAGAAATAATAAAAATGGCTGTAATTGAACTCAGTCAGTTCGGAATGTATGTCATCCAATTCTGACATCCTCTTGGGAAACTCTCTGAGAGGGCATCCTTCGTCCAGCAATTGTCTGACACGGAGGGCAAGTTTGACATTCTCAGTATTTATCTCTTTCTTCGACGTCTTGATCTCGAACATTTCCGCTTCTTGTAGTTCTGATATTATCATGCCCGTAAATAGTCCGTGAAGACCTTCTGCACGTGCAAATTTGTCTGCATTACAGAATATGCCGATAGTATTATGATGATTTCGCAAAAAATAGACATGCGGATGTCCTACTATTATAGAGTAAAAAAAATCATTGACCTTTTCCACTCTCCGCAGTAATCCTTTTTCAAAACCATGGCCCAACAATATAATCTGCGATGTCTCAGGGCAATGGTGAAACAAGCGATTCACTTCTTTGCTCGACAATTTTCCAGTATATAACTCCACCTCATCTAAACCCTTGTAGATGGATTTCAGAAAGTCAGTCGAACTGTCTTTAGGATGTATGATAAGCTTTTTCATTTTCGTATATTACATTTTCTCTTGTTTACATAGATTGTTGATTTTGTCCAAATCTATCTGTTCACCAAACAATATTTTTTCGACAATCACCTTTCTTACTACGTTGTCTATCTGTGCGCCACTCAGTTCATAGAGTCCTCCCAATTTCGTCACCTCTTCATCAGTAAGTTTAGGCATACGGCTTTTCCATATTTTTGCCCTCACTTCAGCATTTGGCTTGCTGAAACATATCTTGTACAAGAACCTGCGTTCAAAGGCCTTATCAAAATTTTCCGTCATGTTTGTCGTCGCTATCATTATTCCACTGAAAGTATCCATATTCTCCAACAAAATGTTCTGTACAGAGTTGCCATGCTGTTCGTTGTTACTTGAAACATGCTTTATTCGTTTCGAGAATATGGCATCAGCCTCATTGAACAGCAATATTGGCTCCACATCATCACTTTCCAATGCATTTTTATAATCAACAAAGACTTGATTCACGTTTTTCTCTGTTTCGCCATTCCATTTGCTTTTAAGCGATGACATATCGACCTGTATGATTCGTCTTCCCGTCTCTCGCGCAATCTGTTTCACAGTTTCGGTCTTTCCTGTTCCTGGCGCGCCAAACAATAAGCACGTCAACCCTGTGTTCATCCCCTCATCTTCCATTCTGCGCACAATTTCACGGTAATTGTCTATTCCAAGCATCTTCTTCAGTCTTTCTATTTCTTTTTCCTCGGTTGCATTGTAGAACATCTCCTTCTTTTTGATTGCCACATCTTTCTCTTTAGGTCTCTCCTCTTTTTCCTCAGCACAATCTAATTCAACTACTCTTGGTACGACTATACCCATCAACATTCTCTTAGCCAATCTGCTCATGCTTAAGTTGTATCCACATTCAAAACGATCGCACTCAAGCAGATGTCTCTCGGCCAGATCTCCTCTACCATGATGGATTTCCAGCAACAGATTCTCAGTCACTTTGCTCGGGAATGTATCGTTCAAAACACTGTCTTCTATCATGTTGATATCTTTCTGTGCAAACAAAATGGCAACGACCAACAACGTCACCTCGTCATTACCGAGTTGCATCTCCGCTATCCTTCTACATACTTCCACATTTATGCATCCGTTTATCATTTCAACCATATAACGTTTGAACTCTTCATACATTATTACACTGTCTTTTCTTGCTGACCATACTGATTTTGCCTCTGTCCAAAACATATTCTCGTTATATGAGGAATAATCCACCACCTCTATTCCACTGTTTCTCTTCACTGCCGTGAACATCTTCATTGTCGGATGATAACTTTCATTCCAATCTCCCTGTGGAATCCTACCCTCTATAGTTATTATTCCCTTATCTGCCATATACTCGAATTCCCGATGCAAACCCACAATATCTACAACATTCATTCCTAAATACTCGGCAAAGTTCCAAATCGTCATGCTGAAATATTCATTACTCATGATAATTGACAGCAGACATCCTTGGATAGTTGTCAGATTGAGCATTTTCCTTATCAATGCTGTATCTTTTTCCGCCTTCTTAATGCTGCACTCCGATAGTGCTGACCCCTTCAATAGTTTTGCACAGTCCGAAAAAGCCTGTGCTAATGTAATCTTTCTCTTCATCTGTTTTTTAATATAAAATAAAATGGTTTGTTTTCACCATGCAAAGGTACAAAAACAAACCATCTTAATCAGAATTTGCGGAATCCGCAGTAAAACCATCTGCCATCTATCTATTCATCAGCTACTTGTATTTTTTCGCCTTCAATTTTTTCCTGTTTTTTTATGTTAGCGACATTGATTTCCTCGTTTTTCAGTAGCTCTGGCAAACTGATATTATCCTTGTTTATTACTAACGGTGTGTCAAAATTGACAATAAACGGAGAAATCTCCTCACCTATTTTATTCAGCAAACAAGACAGTTTGTTCTCAATCTCATTGTAATACTCTTTCAGCCTATTCTCCTCCAATACAGTCATCAATCTTTGTTTCACCTCGCATTCATTCTTATCGTTCATCACTTTCATATAGATTCTTTCGAATGCCTGACTGTTGTCATACACATTCACGATATCATATCTGTCATATTTGTTATTGTATCTTGATATCAGGTTCATCACATAAATCACAGTTGCAACAGGCGACAACTTCAACGGATATTTATTGCCATCCTTTTCCAACATCACAAAGAGTTTGTGATTGTCGGCAATACTTAACTCACCCCTCAATTTTACATTATCCGACACGACAATCCTGCATTTCGTTTGCATACCCATTCTGTCTCTGTTCATGACACTATCTGCAGCCATATCAATCTGCTTGCTATTGCCTATAATTTCAATACATTTCTTCATGAACTGTATTTTTTCCGCCTCGCTCATTGCTGCCACAGCCTCTGCAAATTCAATCTCTCCTTCGCGTCTCTTCTTTTCGTCTGTACTGTGCATCTTGCTGTAAATCTGTCGTATGGAACGCTTTAATCTTTGTTGTTCCTCGTATTGCACCTTTCCATGCTTGACTTTGTCGTATGCCGCCATTGCCGCTTCTCCCATAAACGCCAATGGGTTCACTGCATGTGCACCACTGAACGAAACAGCCTTACATAGGGAAGATATATTTTCAATTTTCCGTATTTGATTGGCATACAATTCGCTTTCCAAGGCATCAGCAAAAGACTCAATCTCTGTTCCATCCATACTGCCAAACACCTGTGCCAACATATTTGGAGTCAATTCATCTGGACGGCTAACACTTATACCTATAATCTGTTCCAATTTCGACAATTGCTCCTCCGCAATAATGTCGCTTAACAGAACATCTTTTTTGTAAATCTTCATATCTGTTTGTTTTTCTGTCACCTAAACTCTATTTTACAAAAAATCTCTTGAGTTTGTCAATTGCATCTTCGTAACTATGCGACTCTATCGCATCATTACAAAAACATATTAAACGATTTAATCAAAGTTCCCATACCAATTCTCCTGGCCATATTCTGTACAACCCCAAAGAACCTATTTTTATGGAGAATGGACTGAAATTCCGCTCGACAGCAAATTTAATCCGCTGTATTTTCTCATAATCCCTGCTTATCGCAATTGTTATATGAGGAGTTGTTCTGCCAGGCAGATATTTGCCATTATTCAGACAATCGTAGGCATTTATCAGCAATTCGTTTAACTTGTCAGAATCTTGTATTTTAAAATATAGCACCCGACTGTCCCTCATTCCACACATTGTCTCAACACCATCGACGACAATCTCAAATGGTTCGAATGACAATGGCTTTAATGCCTCGATGATTTCTTTTTGCGATGTTTTGGATGATGACACTGTCAAATGATAAGGCAGGTTATCAACCGCATATCTTTCTGAATCAGGCACCCTACAGTATGGCACTCTGCATACTCTTTCATCGATTAGGTTGATGAGCGAGTTTATCCTTTCATTTCCAGAAGCATCAAATCTAGCTATCAATGTGAAGTTTTTCTGTGTCATTTCAAACATAAGCGTACAACCACTCTTCCAACTTGAGAAGTTTTATTCAACCACTTCAGCAAAAGTTCCATCGCTGAACCATTCATTCAAAGTATCATCTACCTTTGTACGAATTTCATCAGTAACCTTCTCCGAAATCTTCTTATAGACGAAAGAAACCGCCACACCATCATCCAGCACTCCAAGCACCGAATATACACTTGCTGGAAGCAAATCCCATGGCGACAGCACATAAATCATCGCAGCATAGACCATCACCTTCTCAGATGTTGACAAGTCACCATCCTTCAGCACATAATAGAGAGTCAGAACCGGCTTTGTTGCAGTTCGGCCAGCCTTCTTTGCGTAAGGTCTAAGCTTTTCCCAAAGTTCACTGGTTTTCTCCTTCCAGTTCACATTACCGATATTCTTCAAAAGATGATTCACAGGCTTGCCCAAAACATAATTTGCAAGCACCAACAAACATGTAATTCCAAATATTCCCATAGTATTAATTTTGTTAGTCGTTTTATTTTATGAGATGGCTATATATACACAAATCTATCATCTTGAAGTCAACATTTTTCAGAATATGATAAAGTTCATTCCTTGAGCACTGTCACAATCCAGTTCTGTTCCATAGTTGTCTTTGCTTGTTTTCATTACCATTCCATGGCATTGCAACAATGTCTTGCCCTGAAAAATCATACACATTTGACAGCCCATTATGAATGGGAGGTGAATGGGAGGTGAATGGAAATTACATAAGACTCACATAAGACCCACATAAGGTTTACACAAAAGTCAACCCTCACTGTCACCGTAGAGTTGCCGTCACGTTCCTCAAGTTGCATTGCCCCCGCAATATCGCTCTGTACCTCAACCATATCCTTGAGCCGTTACATCATCTTTTCAAGCATAGGCTCTGCCTTTTCAGACACACTACCAAGTTTGAGCACCTGCAAGTAAAGATTTTTAACTTTCTCATCTTTTTACTTTCCCGCAAGGCTCTTGATTTTGTGTTTTCCCTTTTTTGCAAGTCTGATGAAAAAGACGAGGAAGAGCAGCATAAGAATAACGGATAACATCTCGTTTACCCTAATACTGAACAATATAGCATCGTATATGCCATGCGCAAGTATAGGGGCGACAAGCACCATGGCTCTGTTCAGGAAACCCTCTTTGATTCCGAAATGGCACAATGAGTAGTAGTAGCCCATAAGCACGGCGAAAAAGAAGTGCCCAGGTATGGAGAAAATCGCCCTTGATATTCCAATCCCCACCCAACTTCCATCGGACAATCCTTCGGCAAGGTAGAGGATATTCTCAACCCCGGCAAAGCCCATACCCACGCAGACAGCATAGACAATGCCGTCAAACTGCTCATCGAAATAAGGGTTTTTTCTCAGCAAAAGCCACAGCATAAGGAATTTGGCAAACTCCTCCGGAATTGCAGCCATGCCAAAAGCATACACAAAAGCATCAGTAATGCCGGTCAGACTATCACTATCGATTGACCAGAAAAGCGAAAGGGGTGTCGTTATACATAACGACACTATCACGGACAAGCACCCGAAAAAGAATGCCTTGATGAGCCATTTGGCAGGTTCGGGCTGCTCTCTGTCCTTAAAGAATATGTAAAACAGCAACACGACGACAGGTGTCAATGCCGCCAAAATCATATACAAAATCTCCATATCAATAAACGTTTATTTCGTCCAAGAAAAACCAGCCGGCATAACCAACGCCATAATGCCAGTCAGGGCAGAAGCCAAGTCCGTCAATATGCACCTTGATATACCTTGCATGGACAGGTTCAGGGGTTTCGGCTTTGCCAAGCACGAATTTGACCTGCATGTCACGGTCCTCGGCAAAAGTGTATGAGCCGAAATCCTTCCAATTGCCCATTCCATCAGCCTCAGTGGCAATCTGATACGTGCCACCCTTCGGCAACATAATCCATGCGCCGAGCTGGTGAAGGAAATCGATTTCAATCCTCGAGAAAGAGGTGTCACGACCCAAATCGACAATGAAATCAGCGTCACGGCCAAGCCAACCCACCCAACTTTCGACAAAAGTCGTTCCTCCATAAAGACCGTCGGTCAACGCACCTGCGTATGCTATAGGCTGATACCCTTTGTCGGGCGCACCAAGAGGCGAGACATCGTAGGCTCCTTTCACCTTCAAGCCGGGGACATCAAGGTATATAATCTTAGCACCCAAGGCTTTGCTTGGCACTTCGGCAGGCATGTAACGACGACGATAGAGCGCACAGTAATCAGCAGGGGTGTTGGCACGCTCGTTAAGATACTGCACATTATACTGTTTCGTCCATTGCTCGAACAACCGCAACTGTTCGGAAATATCGGCAGGAGTCTCAGCGGAGGTCCTTGCAATCTCCAACTTAGAGTACATCAGCGGCAAACGGCTCATACGAACATGAGCGGTGAGGGCAGAATCATTCCTGACAGCCTCCAAAGCCTTGTCAAACAACTGGTCGTAAATCTTTATCAGCGCAGGGCAGAGAAACCCGTCCTTGTGGGTTATAGGGCTGTCGTAAATCCAGAGCTGCTTGTGACTGGCAATCAACGCACCCTCCATCATGTCCTGATACTCTTTGATATAAGGTGCGGCGGCACCATAGAAAGCATCCATAAAGACACGTTTGACAGAGTCGAGGTCGCAGTAGGGATTCCACATCAGGTTAGCCAACATGTATGTGCGCATCTCGGCAAAATCAGTACCACGGATGGCATTGTTCTGCGAGAAGTGCATTGTGGTGTTGTTCTGCTTGAACAACTGGATGTTAGGCTGCATGATATGGAAATTAGGGAAAGGGCTGACCTGATTGTCGAAATTTATGCCGTAATCCCAAACGAAAATGTTATCCGAGATTTCGGACCAGCCCTTCATTGCCTCGACGAACAACTGACCACTCTCATTGTCGGTCAGAGTTGCCTCACGTTTGCAGTCTATGTCACAGAGCATTATGTTGACGTTGGGCAGAGGTTTGACCTTCTTCGGTGGCTGATAGGTGAAGAGGTAGGCAAGCGTGCTGAACTGCTTGTCGGGGTAACGTTCAGCCAGTTTGTTCATAAAACGGATGTACGCACCACTGATTGCCCCCTCCTCCTCATAAATCTTCATGCACTTGTCGCAATGGCAGTAAGTGTCATTTCCGTCATTCTGGCTGACGCTAATCATGTCAAGCCCTGGGTTGGCGGCAAAAATGCTATCAAGCTGACGGCAGCAAGCGTCGAAGACATCAGGGTTGCTGAGACACCACTGACTGTGGTCGCCCGGCATTCGTTCACCGTTCAGAAGGGCATAATACTCAGGATGTTCCTTGCCAAACCTGCGAGAAGGAAGAATCCTGTTGAAGGTGTGCACCCACATATTGCCGATGAAGATTTCCTGCGGCTGTTCCCAACCAAACCACATTTTGAAGACAGGGTCCTCAAAGGCGTAACTCTGCGTCTGACGATAGCGGAAGGCAGGAGTAACCATGCGGTCAATCTCAGGGAGTACTATGTTTTTCCTGTGTTCGTCTATTTTGTAAAAACGGGTAGCGTAATAGTGAACGCCAACATAATCCTCAAGCAGACGGGCGACACCATGGATGACACCTTTGTCGCCGCCTGACATAATGTAAAGCACGCCATCTTGGGTGACGATGCGAAAACCGTCCTCGCCAGCGTCGCACGTTCCGCCAATCACCACGTCGCCCCTGACGGGTTTCCCGTTGTTGTCGTAGATTACGGGGATAAACGCCCCACTAACCTCATGGACAAAGCGTTGCAGCAGGCCTGCGGCATCTTTCGTGACAGAGTTATCCTCAAGGCAGAGAATCCTGCCGGCAGGTTTTCCTTTTTTCACTATAACCACCTCGCCGAAAAGCGGGAGGAGAAGCGTCAAGGCAATCGCAAAAGTAAAGATTCTTTTCATAAGCATTGTTCTAATAGGTCAATATAACGTTAATGTAACGTTAATCTATCGTTAATGTAACGTTAATCTATCGTTAATCTATCGTTAATCTATCGTTAATGTATCGTTAATCTATCGTTAATGTATCGTTAATCTATCGTTAATGTATCGTTAATGTATCGTTAATCTATCGTTAATGTATCGTTAATGTATCGTTAATGTATCGTTGGGGCTGCATTGAAGGGAGAATGCTATCAGTAGGCGCCAATGGAGGAGAAGTCCCTCGCATTGCCATCAAGGGCGACGGGGTAAAGCGCCGACACTGAAGCGTCAGCCATGCCATGCGCCACTGAACCCTCGGATAGATGGAAGTCAAAGTATTCATACGGATCTTTGGAGTAGTCAGCCTTTGTCCTGACGAAAATATCCGTCCTTGAGTCGGCATATTGGCAGGAATGGAAGAATTGGGGATTCTTCTCCTTACCCTTTATCAACGTGTTAGCCACATATATATTGAAGGCGGAAGAGAGGGTGGAATCATAAACCATTGCCAACTCTTGGGTCATACCGCCAGAGATTATGCTGTTTTCGACCACGAAACGGTCAACAGCATACGCCACCCTACGGCCGTTGTTATCGACAAAGCCGACGACCTGGACTGCAGGATAATCCCTTGAGGCAAAAGTGTAGTGGTTAACCAAAGTGCTTTGCTGGACGAGGGTTGTGCCACCAACGACAAGGAGACAGGACAAACCACAGTTGGATATTTCGCAGTTGCGGACGCTGACATCAGCCATCTGAGCATACACGCCATAACCAGAAGAGCAATGTATCCGACTGTCGGAGAGAGACAAAGAGGGATGTGACCTTGAAGCGCCAAAGAGTATTACGCCAGATGCCATACCTATAATCCGCGCGCCTTTGATTGTGTGGGCAGCCTGGGCATTCTGTAGATAAACGCCGCCCCATTGCCCAGGGATGCACAAATAAGGGATTAGATGCCCGTTGTCACTCACATCGTCAAAACGGTCGCCGCGTATCAAGACATTATCGCCAACCTCGCCCTCAATATCCAACGTCCCATCGACGATAATATTAGCCCCTGCGTGCATATAAAGCTCTGTACCAGCCTTTATCGTAAGGACATTGCCCTGGGGGACATAAATATAATCATAAACGAGATAGGGAATGCCGGGGGTTAGAGTCTCGTCACCTGAGAGTTGGTATGCACGAAGGATATTAGCAGACCTACAGACAAGTTGCAAACCCACATGCTGAGTCACGCCATTTAGCTGGAAAACGATAGAGTCAGTTACAACGAAAGGTGTCTGGGAGGGTTGTGACGAGGGGTTGGTAGCCTCGACCATAACGTATATAGAATCGTTGCCTTTAACGGTGACATCGTGGAGGGTTGCGCCGGAAGGGACGACTTTTCCATCGACGTTTATCCTAAACGACGACTGGGCACCCCGGAGCAAACCCACGGAGCTAATCCTCAGAGCTTTCTTATGGTTATTATAAACGATGAGCCGCCAAGTGGAAGTTGTGCCGAAAGTAGTGTCCATCATAAGTCTCTGGGTAGAAAAAGCGAGGAGGTCGGAAGAGGAAGAAGTATAGTTTTCGTCCACGCAAGAGACTAAGAATGTTGCAGTTAGGAGCAACGACAGAAATAGTTGAAAAGTTTTTCGTTTCATAGTGCAAAGGTACAAAAAAATTTCGTAACTTTGCGCAATGTTGGCACAAAATTTGGTTTTGCAACAAAAATCTGACACATAGACAATTAGCCTAAAGATGAAAACACTGTTGTTTGCATTATATATAGTTACTTTGCCATGGAGCCAGTTGTTCCGTGAGGAAATGGCACTTAACGAAGATATTATTTGGTCAGCCGTGGACATTTCGGGACTTGACATGGAATACAAAGAGGGGACTCGCGCGGGCATTTGGGGGTTGACACCGGCAGTAGCGAGGAGTTACGGCCTGAGGGTGGATAAATGGGTTGACGAGAGGTACGACGTTAAACGCTCGTCGCAAGCCGCGGCATACTATATGAAAGACCTGATCAGGAAATACAACAACGACACGACACGTGCGTTGCTGGCATTCGTAAACACGCCATTCCGCCAAGTGGGCGACGAAAGGTGGGTCACCCCCGGACGTACCCCTCGTGACGTACCATCACACCTGCTAAGCGAATTATACGACGCATACGAAATCACGGACAACGAACGCGCATGCCGTATAGCAGAGGCGGACAGCATCCGCAGGTCGCAGATGGAGCAACAAAAAACATTAGTCGCCCAACAGCAAGCCATACAGCAAGAGGCACGGCAACAAGCCGTAGAACAGAAAGAACAACAAAAAACAGTCCATGTGGTCAGGAAAGGCGAGACACTCAGCCATATAGCTAGCAAATACCGTTGCACGGTCAACCAACTCAAGCAATGGAATAACCTCAAGTCAGACTTGCTGCAAATCGGGCAAAAGTTGAAAATAAAGAAATGAAAGCATACAAGGTAATAATATTCATAGTCGCCGTATTCGCAATACTTGCCGTAATCGGTTTACTTATGCCGAGAGAGGGGATAGACGTGGGGAACACCAACGTGTCATTCGTATCACCGAAAGAGATAATAATGGGGGAAGACAGCATTGAACACTACGTAGCACAAAAGGACTCATCAATGCTGCTGGCGCAAAAAGACAAAGAGAAACTCGACTCATTCGAGTTGGCTAAATACGAAGTAGTAACCTCGGACAACGCAATATGGTTCCCCGACAACGACCCTGCTTGGATGGACGACGTATTCAACGCGCTGAGGGCAGCGCGCGACTACCCAATACGAGTAATACACTATGGGGATTCGCAGATAGAGATAGACCGCATAACCTCAGAAATCCGCGAGTCATTCCAGAATGAATTCGGGGGTTACGGCGTAGGTATGGTGCCTGCAATACAGACGGTAAGGACAACTGCAATCCACCAATCATGCAACCGCACACTGAAACGCTACATAGTCTTTTCGCCTGACAGCAAGATGAAAAGCCGGCAATACGGACCTATGGGCGTAACGGCAGAGCTGAACGAGGAAGCAACATTCGATTTCTCGAAAATCCAGATGAAAGGCACGAAACCCCGCACAAAATACTTCGGGCGGATAGGCATAATCTACGAAAACTCGGAAGGGGTGACAGGGACTATATTCGCCAAGGGGAAAAAATACCCGATAGCACTTGAGCCAGGGAAGACATACGCCTGCGTTACAATACCAGACTCGACAGACCGCGCAACAGTGTCGCTGAAAGGAAAGGCACTTATACACGCATTCACGATAGACGGCGCACAAACTGGCGTTCAAGTAGATAACGTGGCTATGCGTGGTTGTTCAGGCACGGTGTTCACACAGATAAACAGAGAGTCGATGGGTACTTATTTCAGCCGTTTCAACGTTCCACTCATCATTATGCAATTCGGCGGGAACGCAATGGCATACCTGCGTCCTGGCAAATCATTGCATGAGTTCTGCAACGGACTTCGCCGACAATTCGCCTACTTCCACCGCATATCGCCAGGCAGCAAAATACTATTCATAGGGCCTTCGGACATGTCAACAAAAGTAAAGGGGAAACTGCAAACATACCCACAACTGCCAATCGCAGTAGATTCACTCAGGCAGATGTGCCAATCGGAAGGTGTCGCATTCTGGGATTTATACTCAGCGATGGGCGGATGGAACTCCATGCTCTCGTGGGTTCACGGCAACCCACAACTGGCTGGGCCAGACTACGTACACTTCACGCCGGCAGGTGCGGCACGTGCCAGCAAAATGCTGATGAACGCAATAACCAAAGCATACGACTACTACCTGTTGCGCCACCCTGAGGCAGGGACGCCGCATAACCTAAAAGAATACGCAATTGATGAGTTCAACGGAAAAACATACTCTGACGGTATTGTGCTTCCTCGCGACACTGGCGACTTACAATCTGACAGCACAGCAGGATACACTCCTACCGCCAACAGCCCAGACACCTTACGCTGACATAGTCAACATAAAAGCCAACCGTTTGGAAATCCCTGGCGACACTACAAGGCTCCGCACCTTCCACGACAAGATGAGGGAGCTGATGATGTTTGGCGAAGGGAAGATAAACGTCGTACACATAGGAGGTTCGCACGTGCAGGGTGACGGGTTGAGCTCAACCCCAAGGAGGCTGTTCTCGGAGACAGCGGAGAGTTTTGGTGCGGGACGTGGAGCATTCTTCCCATACAGTGCCGCAAAAACCAACGGTTCGCCCAACCTAAGCACCACTTACACCGGTTCTTGGAACATGTGCAAAAACTCGGCAGGACAACCAGACAGACCTATGGGTATTCTTGGCATAGACGTATATACGACAGACCCTTACGCCACGATAAGTTTCGACCTGAACTCAACTGGGACAGATTGGAACTTCTCACGCCTGCGACTGCTGGCTGACATAAACGACAGCGTCACTACCCCACTACTTGCCGTCAACGGAGACACGATTGAAGGCAAATGCGACAACCACTCGTACGTTTTTGAATGTGGCGAAGGCTCGACCTCTGGCACGCTATTTTTCCGCCATAAACTTGACACAACGAGGAAAGGTATCCCAGAGATTCGCATCATGGGATTTATCCCAGAAAACGACCGACCAGGATTGACCTACCACTCATTAGGTGTAAACGGTGCGGCACTTTGGTCATGGTTGCGCTGCTACAAGTTCGACGAGCAGATAGGTTACCTAAAGCCTGATTTAGTGATTCTTGGCGTAGGGATAAACGATGCCAACGTACCATACTCCAGGTTCGATGTAGAGGAGTTCAAAGAGCAGTACCGCCGTCTGTTGGGGAAAATATACGAAGTGTCGCCAGAATGCGCCGTTGTATTCGTAACAAACAACGACTGCGTGCTGAACATAGGAAAGAAACGCAACAAACCAATAAACCAAAACACGCCGAAAGTGGAACAAGCAATGCGTGAACTTGCAAGAGAGCAAGGTGCGGCTGTATGGAACCAATACCAGGTTATGGGCGGTTACGGGTCGTCTTCGTCATGGGTGAGGGCAGGCCTAATGTGCAAAGACAGAATACATTTCACGGCTGCTGGCTATAACTTGCTGGGAGAGTTGCTATACAAATCCATCATGGAAACAGGGGAATCATGGAACTTCTGAGACACATATTCGCATTTGACGCAGAGTCGCCATTGCTGTTCACCCAATTCTATTTTTGGGCATTCTTTGCGATAGTGTTTGCATTCTTTGCGTTGATGCAAAACAAAATCCTACTGCGCAACACCTTCCTTTTCGCCGTCAGCCTCTTCTTCTACTACAAGACCTCTGGCATTTTCGTAGGGTTGCTCGTGTTCTCAGTGTTAGCCAACTGGCTGCTGGCTATATGGATACATTCAACGAAAAAGGAGATTGGGCGGAAAATGCTGGTTATCGCAAGTGCCGTTATTGACTTGGGAATACTATGCTACTTCAAATACGCGTACTTCTTCACAGACTTGACCAACAGCCTTTTCGGCACACATTACAGCATAGTAGAGCATATAATCCTGCCAGTAGGAATATCCTTCTTTACATTCCAGACACTTAGTTATACGGTCGATGTATATCGCCGCAGGATTGAGCCTGTGCGCAACATACTGAACTTCGGGTTCTACGTAAGTTTCTTCCCCCAACTGGTGGCAGGTCCAATAGTACGCGCCACCGACTTCGTCCCGCAACTGTACAAACCCTATAGCCTCACACGCCGTTACTTCGGGATAGCCATATTCTGGATACTCAATGGTTTGGCTAAGAAGATTATACTCTCGGACTACCTTGCCGTGAACTTCGTTGACCGTGTGTTCAACTCTCCCCTGCTCTTCTCGGGTTTCGAGAACACCATGGCGTTGCTTGTCTATTCAATGCAGGTTTATGCAGACTTCTCTGGTTACACCGATATTGCGATAGGTGTGGCGATGCTAATGGGTTTCTACCTGCCTCGCAACTTCAACTCGCCTTACAAAGCCGCAAATTGCAGCAACTTCTGGAAACGCTGGCACATATCATTGTCGAAATGGTTGCAGGATTACCTCTATATTCCTTTGGGAGGCAACCGCAACGCCACCTTCGGCACCTTCTTCTGGATAATACTCATAGCGATGACAGGCGTGCTGTTGTCAGGCAGTTGGGTTATAGCTTGTATAGTATTCGGCATTGCAGCCGTCATTCTGCTTTGGGGGCTTTTCGTACCATCCCGCCGCAACAAGATTATCACCAACCTCAACCTTATGGTGACAATGCTTTTAGGCGGATTATGGCATGGCGCAAGTTTCAACTTCATAATCTGGGGTGGACTGAACGGTGTTGGCATTGTGGCGTATAAGATATGGAAAAGTTGGAACACCTGGGTGAAACTGATAGTGATAGCACTTATTACCGAAGGCATATATACATTGATAATCTATGCTCCCGCACCTTTGTGGAACCTGCTATTCGTATGGACTGCCATCATAACGGCAGGCACGCTATTGAAGAGCATACTAACCGCCTGCAAGGCTAACCCAGAATGGCTCGACAACGCTTGGGGCGTGGTGCAGACCTTCTTTTTCATCAGTTTCACACGCCTCTTCTTCCGCTCGTCGTCAAACCTTGACCCAGCGATGGCCAACCAAGAGGCCTGGCAAACAGCGTCTAATATGGTGAACCAAATAGGTTCGGCATGGAATACGGCAACAATCCCCGACATCTGCATGGGTTACTGGAAAGTATTCGTAGTCTTCGCCATTGGTATGATAATACACTGGATACCAGAGCATACGAAACGACGTTACAGATATGCCTTTGCCGTTATGCCTCTATGGCTTATGGCTATATGCGCCTCATTGGTGATTTTCTGCATATACCAGTTTGTCACCGCTGAGTTACAACCGTTTATATATTTCCAATTCTAAACATTCATAATTATGAGACAGACACTCTTATTACTTGCAGCACTCGTCCTTTCGGTCTGCACCCTCAACGCCCAAAACAGGAAAAAGCAAAAAGAGGAACCAATCGACAACAGTTACCAAGTGGTCAACGTAACCAACGAGGCAAGTGTCTGCTATGACACACTCTCCAAAAAGTTCGACATGGTATGCTATGTCACGCAAAACGGTGAGGCTAAGACCGTTCAGGTGTCACTTGGGACGGAATTTCCTGAGATTATGCGCAACCTCATGAGTTCGATTAAGGATTACAACGTGAAGCGCAGGACGGTTGACTACGTAATAAAATACTTCGTACTCTATCGCGACATGCCAATGGAGGGAATCACCCTTGCATTGGACTACTGTACGGACTACGCACTGAAACTCAACCTTTCTGTTACGGAATACGAGGTCAGGGACATCCCTGTAACTTTCGCCATCAGCGACCCTAACGGTAAAGAGAAACTCAAGCAGAAAATATCGCTCTCGACCGCCCAAATACTAAAGGCAGAGAACATCGAACAAGTTAAGTCATTAATCAACACCGGGTTTGTAAAAGAGGACGCTGAAACCGCCTTCTTCTTGAAGATTACCACCCCTAAGAGTGCCGTAGATCAAGCCAAACCTGCCGAAAAAGAAGACGGCAAGGCGGACAAGAAAGATAAGAAAGACAAGAAGGGTAAGAAATGAGGAAAAGGCTAACATACGTTTTGTTGCTGCTGATAGTTGTGGCCACACCAACGCATGCACAACGTCTTACGGCAATGAGGGATAGCGTAGCTGGGGCGTACCACTTCTGGTTCTATGAGCCGGCAAGCAAAGTCTCGCCCAACGACACGCAAAACGTAATCAATCCTTCAGACCTGGCACTCAGCGAGAAACCGCTCTTCGTATTCCTCCACGGGGCAAGCCTACAAGGCTCCAATCTCCAAAGGGTTCGCAAATACGGAACAATCAACGCAATAGACAAAGGGATGAACATCGACGCTTACGTCATTGCGCCACAGACACGCAACGGATGGGATGCCACCAAGGTATGGTCACTTATAGATTGGGCTAAAGCACATTACGACATTGACACAAACAGGATTTATGTCCTTGGAATGTCGCTTGGAGGTTTTGGAACCTATAATGTAGCCTCGAAATACTATGACAAGATTGCGGCGGCAATGATGATTTGCGGAGGTGCAACTGGCAGGGATTGGTGCGGACTCTGCAAAATGCCATTCTGGCTCCTGCATGGCACGGCAGACAGGGTTGTACCACTGAGCCGTTCGCAAGAGATAGCCAACGGAATGAAAGAATGCGGTGACACGTCTCGCCTGATTTTCACCAAACTGCGTGGCATGGACCATGGCGACCCCGCACGTGTTTTCTACCTTCGCGAGACATACCTTTGGCTCCTCGCACATAGCCTGACGGACGATAAGAGGAAAGTTGACCGCAGCTACGAAATAACGGCCACAACATTGAAGAACCCATACTACTGGCTACCACGGCAAAACACAAGCCTTGTGGTGGTCAATAGGGCTGCACAGACGCAATCCTCATCACAAGTAACAGAAACAGATGACAACGAGACCCCTGATGTCTATATCATAAAGCGTGGCGACAACCTAATAGCCATAGCACGCCGTTTTCACACCACGGTTGAGAAAATTTGTAAATTGAATAATATCAAAAACCCTGACTACATAAGGGAAGGGCAGAAAATAAAACTGAAATGAGACAAACATCGTTGATACTCATCGGGCTTGCGTTGTTTGGTTTGGTCAACGCACAGACCACCAAAGATGCCTGCACCAGCATTATGGCAGGAAAGAACGCCACCACAGACGGCTCAGTAATCACCAGCCACACCTGCGACTCATGGTATCGCACTTGGATGTCCATAGAACCTGCCGCCGATTATAAAAACGACACAGTCATGGACATTTACGAAGGGCTGATGCACACCGAGAAACACGGTGACATGACAGGTGTCAAGGTCAAAGGACAGATACCACAGGCACGGCACACATACCGTTTCCTCAACACCGCCTACCCTTGCCTGAACGAGCATCAACTTGCCATAGGCGAGACAACAATCAGCGGACGTGACACATTGCGCAACACGAACGGGATGTTCATGATTGAGGAACTTGAGCGTGTGGTACTCCAGCGTTGCACCACCGCACGTGACGCTATTCGGTTGATTGGCGAACTAGTAAAAAAATACGGCTATGGAGACTCGGGCGAGTGCATAACCATTGCGGACAAAAATGAGGTATGGATATTCGAGATTTTCGGTGAAGGGCCAAAGAAGATTGGCGGGGTATGGGCTGCCCAACGCATTCCCGACGACCATATAGCCGTTTCGGCAAATATCTCGCGAATAGGCAGAATTGACCTTCAAGACAAAAACCATTTCATGGCTTCTGACAATGTTTTCGAGGTTGCAAGGAAGATGGGCTTCTGGGATGGCAAGGGTGATTTCTCATTCTGGAAAGCGTACAGCGGCGGAAACTATTTCGGCGAGAAGAAGAACTACAGCGTTCGTGAACTCTTTATCATGCAGCAACTTGCGCCAAACGCAGGGTTCAACGATGACATGGAAGAGTTGCCAGTCAGCGTAAAACCAGAGCATAAAGTCTCGGTGGCAAAGGTGTCGCAATTGCTTGCTTCTTATTACGAGGGTACGGATTTGAACCTGAGCGGACGTCTGAAAATCAAGGACAAAACGGGCGACAGCATAGTATCGCCAGTGGCGAACCCTTGGATGAGGCCTGACGAAATCAACCTCTATTACGCACTTGGCGACTCTGCGATGAAGAACATCCGCACAGTCTCAGTCTCTTGGTGCGCATACAGTACTGTCATCCAACTACGTAGTTGGCTGCCTGACGCCATAGGCGGTGTGGCTTGGATTGCCTTGGATTGCCCAGGGGAATCCCCTCGTTTCCCAATATTCTCAGGCACAACAAAACTCCCTGCCATGCTCGGCATTTGCGGACAACACTCCGACCGTGACGATGCTGCCTTGACACATTTCCGCCACGCCAACCGCATGGCGACGGTACGTTGGGGTAAGACACGTAACGAAATAGAAAGTGCGCAGAAATACTTTATTGACAAAGGAATGCGTGAATTGAAGTTTGTGGAGAATACCTGGGAGACAATACCAGAGAAAGAACGAGAGGAGATGTTAAACGGTTATGTCTCGGACTTCCTCGGAGCTACGATTTTGAAATGGGACGAATTGGCGCACAAATACTGGCGAATGTTCTGGGGTGGTTTCTAAAATTGTAACCTAATACCTAGCCCATGCAAACCATAGACGTATCCCTTAAATACGTCTTGAGTTATGGTACGTCATAATTTGGGAATTTGTATATTGCATTTTCAAGTCTATTTTGCAGGCTACCCCACCGCACAAGCGGAAAGGCAGCCTGCAAAATTAGTTATAGACCAAAAAATCACGCCAAAACCTTTGCAAAAATCAAAAAAAATTCGTACCTTTGCGCCATAAATTTATATTGGGGTAATTTATGCTAATTGATAACATACGCGACTACGACAACATCAAAACTATTGATACAACAAGTACTGCAAATGCTATTATCTCTTTGATGGGCAAGGAGAACAGACGTGAGGGTAATCTTGATGTGGTGACTGGCTTTTTCACAATAAAAGGGCTGAACTTCATCAGAGATGTGATGGCGGATAAAACCAGGTTCAGGTTCGTCCTATCGAAAATCGCAGGCCTTTCGCCCGAAGATGCTGGTAAGTGTGCCATAGACCTTCTGTCTGACGACAATGGCATAAAATCAATGCTCTCGCTCAGCGAGGATGCACAGAAAGCCATAGATTTTCTCAGTCAGGACAATGTTGCAATTCGTGCGATAACCAAGGCATTCTGCCATGCAAAATCATATATATTTACGGATAATAACGAGTCGTCTTTCGATAGTTATATTACAGGCTCCTCGAATCTTACTGAGGCTGGTCTTGGTCTTGTTAAGTCGTCGAATGTAGAACTGAATGTTGCCGAGACTGGCCATTCAACAACCTTTGTATCTCACCAGAAATGGTTCGACCAAATTTGGAAAGGCATCAAGGATTATGACTTAATCCCTTCCGACCCTAACAATCCAAAATCCGAGAAGATTACCGTCAAGCAATATTTCATCAAACTTATAGCCGATACTATACTCAGAAAATATACACCCGAAGAGATTTATTACAAAATCCTTTTCGAGTATTTCAAGTCTGAGATTGACATTGAGTCGCCTGAGATGCGTAAGGACATTGACCTTCTGCAAAATACGGTTATTTATAAGGATACGCTTTTTGACTATCAACAGAAGGGAGTAATCTCGCTCATCCAGATGCTCGAGAAATACAATGGTGCAATTCTTGCTGATGCTGTAGGTCTTGGGAAAACCTTCTCCGCTCTTGCCGTGATGTGGTATTTCCAAAACAAAGGTTATACCGTTGCTGTCTTCTGTCCTAAGAAACTTCAGCAGAACTGGGAACAGTATCAAGAGTTTGCTGGCTCGCGCTTCGAGAACGACCGTCTTCATTTCATAGTCAATTTCCATACAGACCTACAGGGCGACCGTCTTGCGACAAAGGAAAAGGGCAGCCTTTCATACCTGAAGAGCCAAAACAAGTTGCTTGTCGTAATAGACGAGAGTCACAACCTGCGCAACGACAAGTCGAAACGCTATGAAATGCTCCTGAAGCAGATTATCGCCGAGCGAGACGACAGACGCATTGTCAAGGTTCTGCAACTATCCGCCACGCCTATCAACAACCATCTTACGGATGTGCGCAACCAGTTCAACCTCATTGGCCATGGGCGTGAGAATGCTTTCGACGAGCAGTTTGGCGTAGATTCTTTGACCACTCTTTTCAAGAATGCTCAGACAAAATACACAGAGTGGACGGAACAACATAACCGCACGATTGGTGGGCTTATCAGAAAACTACCTACCAAATTCTTTAATCTTACCGATCGTCTGATTGTCGCACGTACACGACAAATGGTTGAGAAGGCCACACAGAGCAACCTCGGTTTCCCTAAGCAGAAAGAGCCTGTAAATATATACAAATGCATCAGCGAATTAGGCAACTACCATGACTTCAAAGCGATTTTCAATGCCCTTCTGTCATCCAACCTTACGGCATATAAGCCAAGTATGTATATGGGCGATGCCAACCTGAAGAATTGGCAAGATGATTCTTTCCGTGAGGCTTCGTTGGTCAAGATGATGGCGACACTCTTCGCCAAACGTCTTGAGAGCAGTTGGTTTGCATGTTTTACTACCGTTGAGAAGGTGTTGAATGTCCACAAAGAGACACTTCGTCGTGTAGATAACTTCATAAACCTTGGACAAAATCCGACGATAAACGTCCAAATAGAAGATATAGCCGATGATGAAAACGAAGAGTATGAGGAGATTAAGACCTCGTTGGACAAAGGGCGTATCGACCTTTCAAAAATGAAAGATATAGGAAGGTTCAAGTCAGACCTTGAGTTTGATGTCAGGCAACTTCAGTCATTCTATGACAACATCCTAATGTTCAGACAGCAATTTGAGGATGGTGTCAGGCAGGATGACAAACTGGAGGAACTACGGAAGATTGTGCTTGACAAACAGAAGCAAAAGAACCGCAAACTGGTAATCTTCACAGCCTTTAGTGATACGGCAAAATACCTTTACGACCAATTGTCTAAAGATTCTTCGTTGAAGCAAAAGATGGCATGTGTCACAGGCAGCATCACATATACCCCAGAAGGTACCACGGCAAAATTCGGGCATGTTCTCCAACGTTTCGCCCCTATGAGCAAACTGTACAAGGAGAAGAAATGGGATGATTATTATGCACGTCTCAATGACAAATTCTACGAAAATCATTTTGACCCAGTAGGTCAGAAATGGAATGTGTCGTACGATGAGTGGAAATCACTCCTGCCAGAAATCAGTGCCGAGACATACGCATTGGTTAATAACGAAATAGATATACTTATTGCCACAGACTGCCTTTCTGAGGGTCAGAACCTACAGGATGCAGACCTTGTGGTGAATTACGATATCCATTGGAATCCCGTTCGTCTTATCCAGCGTTTCGGGCGTATTGACCGTATTGGCTCGGAAAATGAATATATAGGTAGCGTAAACTTTTGGCCAGCCACAGATTACGACGAGGTTCTGAACCTTGCCAGACGCATAAACGACCGTATGGCGGCAATGGCTATTGTGGGGTCAGAGACTCTGGATGTCAACCAGAAGATTAAGGAGATTATGGCGGACAATCCACTAATAGACGAGAACACAAAGAAGTTGCTTGAACAGATGAAAAAGAACATCAGTGACATCGAGCAACCTCAGACAGTCACTCTTGCCAACCTGTCGCTTGAAACTTTCCGTCAGGATTTAGCCGATTTCCTCAACAGCCGCAAAGATTTGTTCCTCTCTATGCCTATTGGCGCATTCTCAGGTTTCAAGGTTGAGCCTAACCTCTTTGAGGATATTCCCGAGAGCCTTGTCGCACTTGTGGGTTATCCACATCGCAAGCCTAACGAGCGTGACAGGAAATACGAAAACCTCTACCTGATTTGCCAACCTGTTGACTGCAACGAACGCACTACTATTGAAGAGGTCAATATTGCACAGATACTTGATTTTCTTCGCAACAATAAATCACAGCCTACATACTTGCCAGAATGGATTGAACATCCTGACAAGAAGAAGGTAGAAAGGCTTTCTCGAATAATAAAGGAATGGATGAGCGATAAAGTCCCACGTCAGGCAACGCAGAACATCAAGAACCTCTTGCAGCGCAAAACAGTAGCCTCAAAAGACACAGAAGCGAAAGACCAGCTTCTTGAACAGAAGTTCCAACTCGACAACTTTGACCTCATAGCATGGGAGTACATATCTAAAACCTAACCTTATGACATTTGAAGAATTAAAACATATACTTTCGATAGACGAAAATCCTATGATAGAGCATAAAGTCACGATTGACAATCTGTCTCTTCCAGAGTTGGTGAAACTTTATCATGAATTGGGGATAGCAACCCAGATTGACTACGACAAGTTCTACCTTTATTCCATAATCACCCACTCAACGGCTATCGAGGGAAGTACTGTCACGGAATTGGAAAATCAATTGCTATTCGATGAGGGAATCACATCAAAAGGACGAACCCTAAACGAACAGATGATGAACCTTGACCTTAAAGCGGCATACGAATGGGGCATGAAGCAAATCAAGACTCATCCGGATATTACAACTGCTTTCCTTTGCTCACTTGCCTCTAAGGTAATGGAACATACTGGCAACGAATACAATACCCTTAATGGTTCTTTTTCGGCAGCAAAAGGTGAATTGCGTCTGTTGAATGTAACTGCTGGCGCAGGTGGCAAGTCTTACCTGAATTCTCAGAAAGTGCCAACTTCAATTGAAAAGTTTTGCAATGAACTAAATATTAGAAGGCACAAAGTCAATGTGACTGACATTCAGGCAATATATGCACTCAGTTTCTGGGCGCATTACCATCTGGTCACTATCCATCCATGGGCAGATGGCAATGGTCGTACCACCCGTCTGCTCATGAATCTCCTGCAGTTTGAATTTGGTGTACTGCCTATGAAGGTGACAAAAGAGGAAAAAAGAGACTACATACAGGCACTTATCGATTCTCGCGAACAAGACAATGATGCTGTTTTCATAGATGTCATGATGCACATGCAGGAGAGACACTTGCGACAGGAAATTATGACCTTCTGTCGTTCGATGCAGGATGGAGTAGAAATAGCTACGCAAGTGGACAGAAAAGGTGGACAGAAAAACGATTCAGGTGGACAGAAAACCCGTGATGCCATCGTCTCTATGATACGGCAAGACATAAAAATCACCACCACACAGATGGCAAACAGACTTGGTATCAACCGCAGTGCCGTCAGCAAACACCTCAAAGCCTTGCAGCAGGCAAACATCATTCGACGCATAGGTCCAGACAATGGTGGTCATTGGGAGGTGGACGATAAAAAGAAAAACGAAAAATTGTCGTAATTTTGCGGCGGGTTAAATTGTAACTTGTTTTTTTAGGAAATGATGGAAACAAACAATTTTGATTCATTAGTCGGTAGGATACAATCCACCAACGATATTCTGCAAGATAATGCACGTCTTGTAATCAATCGCCACGTTACCGCCAAGGCATGGTTGACGGGATATTACATTGTGGAGTATGAGCAAAATGGTGAGGATAGAGCAAAGTATGGCGAGCGGTTAATAACAGAACTATCAAAGCGATTGAAGTCAAGTAGCGATAGTAATTATAGCAAAAGGACATTAGAATTGTATCGTACTTTTTATTTAGCATATCGTACTATAGCAGGACCTATTCAGCAATACCTTATTAAAACATTTTCAATTGCGCAATCACCGATTGCACAATTAGAAAACCTTGAAGTAGAAGGAAATAAAATTGCGCAATCACTGATTGCCAAATCTTCTACAATTTGTCAGCCACTGAATGACCAATTCGTCGGTGTAGCTCCAAAACTGCTATTCAATCGTCTCTCCTTCACGCACCTTGCTACTATTCTTTCTTGTAAAGACCCACTTGAACGTGCCTTTTACGAAACTATGGCAATCCGAGGCACATGGAGCGTCCGTGAACTGCAACGACAAATCGATTCAAACTATTATGTACGCAGTGGTTGGAGTGGCAGACCTGATGCACTAGCCAAACTGGTTGACGGCAAGGCCGAAACAGAAACATTGTCGATGGATGTCAAATCACCATTCGTCTTTGAGTTTCTTGGATTGCCAGCCAAGGATGTCATTGAGGAATCAGACCTTGAGCAAGCACTTATGGACAATCTCCAACAGTTTATTCAAGAACTTGGCATGGGGTTTTGTTTCGAGGAACGTCAGAAAAAGATGCTTATAGACAATCGTTATTACTTTGCAGACCTCGTGTTCTACCATCGAATACTCAAACGCCACGTCATCATAGAATTGAAAGCACATCGGTTGGACTACACAGATTCAGCACAGTTGAAGATGTACCTAAATTATTATCGAAAGAATATAATGCGGCCAGACGACAATCCGCCAGTTGGCATATTGATGTGCTCGGAGGTTGGACAGGAGATGGCAGAATATACCTTGCTTGACCAAGATGAAGATGTCTTTGTCTCAAAATACGAGTTGAATATTCCTTCAAAAGAACGAATGACCGAATTCTTGCGCAAGGAGAACAAAGGATTTTAATATTCAAAAGTTTAGACAAAACTTAAACACAACTATGACCGATACTCTGAAACTTTTCACCACGTCATCACTTTTCGATGCTACCTCTGCGTTGCTCGGCAAACTCAACATACGCTTCAACCGACAGACGGCTGAGCCTATCAACGTGGCAGCACTCTACGATGGCGCAATACCGCAATATCTGACTAATGCCTTGCGGCTCATCGAACACACATACTTCATAGGTGTGGCAAACGACCTCTCGCTTGACACAGGCGAGAAGTCCGACAACACGATAGACGAAATCTCAGAGAAGATAGCAAATGGCGGCAGATACGATGGCATGTTCATCTTTGCCTGTGATGCGGCGGCAGATGCCCACATCACACGCTCCGACATCTCAGCCCTCACACGAGCCTTCAACCGCATATCATACGCCAACCCTGTCATACTGATAATCCGTCAGGCAAACCTCATCTCCCTCTCCACCTGCGAGCGCATGACCTACACACAGGAGTGGCGCAAGAACTTCGGCGAGAAGCTTGGCAAGGTCAGCATCCTCCGCAATGTCGATTGTGAAAACCCTCATCGTGGGCATGTCAACATCATAGAGTCTATCGGCGAAGAGAAGTTTCGCACATTCGATGGACTCTACAGCCACTGGAAAGAGAAATTCTCGAACGAACTGCTCACCAAGAAGTTCTACTCAGAACTCAGCGACTGGTATGCCTGGGCAGTGCAGATTGCCAAATTCCCTAACAACATCGAAACTAAGGTTGACGACCAGCGGTTCAACCACGAGTCCTGCATACGCCTCATAACACGCCTTATTTTCGTCTGGTTCCTCAAACAGAAGCACCTTATACCGAGAGAGTTGTTCGACGAGGCTTATATCCGTGAGAACTTCATTGACGATTTCGACCCGCATTCGCGCAACCATCTGTTGTATGATTCCGAGAAGAGCAAATATTACCGCCTGATTCTCCAGAACCTCTTCTTTGCCATGCTCAACTGCCCGATTGTGGCAGAGGGCAAGACTACACCGAACAACCGTCGTTTCATGATGCATGACACATATCATGGCATTAACAAAGACCATAACATCAACAACATAATGCGTTATGAGTTGGAGTTTAAGGAAGGTGGCAACAGCAAGTTCCTCCAGTTGGCAAATCGTTATGTGCCTTTCCTCAATGGCGGTTTGTTCGACTGCCTTGACAACAAGAACACAGGCATCTATTACGACGGATTCTCCGAGAACCAGAAGTCGCTCGACTCACTCTTCCTGCCTGACTATCTCTTCTTTGGCAGTGAGGTGGGCAATAGCATAGACCTCTCGCAATGGTATGGCGATGCAAAGAAAAAGAAGGTCTCTGCCCGTGGCATAATCGACATTCTCAACCGTTACAGCTTCACAGTCGAGGAGAATACGCCACTTGAACAGGAGGTCAGTCTTGACCCTGAACTCTTGGGCAAGGTCTTCGAGAACCTGCTTGCAGCCTATAACCCCGAGACACAGACCTCTGCACGCAAGCAGACAGGCTCGTTCTACACCCCTCGCGAGATTGTGCAGTATATGGTTGACGAGAGTCTTGTTGCGCACCTCAAACGCAAATGTGGCGATGATGGCGAGCAGCTCTACCGCTCGCTTGTCAGTTATTCAGATGACGAAGTAGTAATGGACGACCAGAAACGCAAAAGCATTGTCGAGGCATTGTATGATTGCCGCATACTCGACCCTGCCTGTGGTTCAGGAGCCTTTCCTATGGGGGTGCTTCAGCAGATGGTGCATGTGCTGAAAAAAGTTGACCCTACCAACGACCTCTGGAACAAAAAGGTGGTTGACATTGCCACGGAGGAGGCACGTCAGGAGATGCTCAAGGCAACAGAGACCAAGGCACGTGAGCAGATTGAGGAGGAGCGCAAGGCACGTCTTGCCGACATCGAGGAGGCTTTCAACAACGCCATCAACTATCCAGACTATGCCCGCAAACTGTTCCTCATCGAGCATTGCATACATGGTGTTGACATTCAGCCGATAGCCATACAGATAAGCAAACTCCGCTTCTTCATATCATTGGTTGTTGACCAAAAACCCACTAACGACCCAAAGACCAACTTCGGCATACGTCCATTGCCAAACCTTGAGTCAAAGTTTGTCTCGGCAAACACCCTTATCCCGCTTGACCGCACTGAAAACCTTTTCACAAGTACAGACGAGATACGTGCCTACGAAAAGCAACTCGAAGACCTCAGCCACCGCATCTTCCTTTCAAAGCGCAATGCCGAAAAGACAAGGCTGCGTCAAGAAATGGATGTTACCCGAATGAATATGGCAATGACGTTGAACAACAACGGCTTTTTGGGCGAAACAGGCTACGACCAACTCGTCAACTGGAATATGTTCGACCAAAACTCATCAGCAACATTCTTTGACCCTGAGTGGATGTTTGGGGTGAAAGATGGGTTTGATATTGTGATTGGTAATCCGCCGTATGTAGTAGTGTCTAAGAGCAATATATATAATAAAAAATTTGTCACTGGCGAATGTTGTGAACTATATGCCTATTTTTTTGAAAAAGCAATTAATGTTCTTTCCACTTCTGGAGTAATGTCATTTATCACTGCATCACTTTATATCAAAGGCTTAAAATTTAATACATTGCGTTCTTTGTTAGAAAGGCAAACTATACTTTCAAATCTGAAAGTTGTTGGTGATAATGTGTTTGAAAATGTTCAAATGCCTACAGCTATTTTTTTAGCCAAGAAAGGACAAGGAAAGTGGAAATTTAATGATATGTTGCCAGGTGGTAACATTCTATCCAAAATGGATAAATTAGGTTTGCCACTGGATACAATTTCAAATGTACAAAGAGGATTTGAGATTGGACGAGATCAGGTAAGCAACAATGGAGATTATCCGTTTCTCACAGGTTCTAACGTGAAAAAATACTATCATGAATCGGTGTCTTACATTTCCGAATCAACATTTAGGAATTTTGCCAAAGAAGATTACTATTACACAGGAGAAAGACTACTTATAAGAGAAACAGGTAGTTCTTTGACAGTTTTGTACGAAAATACCAAACTTTATTGTAATCGTAGTCTTTATTCTATAAAAATTAAAGATAGCCGATTCTTGACTAAGTTCGTTTTAGGATGTCTTAATTCAAAAGCAATTCAATACTATTATTCTGCCAAGTTCAAGAGCGATACTGAATTGTTTCCTAAAATTAGAATTAAACAAGCTAAGATGCTTCCGATCCCTTTGGTTAATGAACACATTCAAAAAATAGTAGTTCGTTTGATTGATTCTATTATCTCTGCTTTTTCGAACAATATTAGTTATAATGATTTTGAAAACAAAATCGACCACATAGTTTACCACCTCTACAACCTAACCTACGATGAAGTATTGATTATTGACCCACAGACACCAATAACCCGAGAGGAATATAACAACTTCAAAATAGAAGCCTAAGATTTTGCGACATTGTTGCTATAAACAATGAAAATTTGACAACTAAAATAATATCGTGAAAGATAGCAAATCACAAACAACATGGAATATAACAAATACTGCTTTGTAATGCAACCATTTGATAATGGTTGCAAATTTGATAAAAGATATAATGACATTTATGAACCAGCAATAAGGAATGCAGGTTTGAATGCTTATAGAATAGATAAGGATCTTTCAGTAAGAAACATTGTTGATGATATTGAGGAAAAGATAACAAAATCACAAATATGTCTTGCTGACATAACAATAGATAATCCCAATGTATGGTATGAATTAGGTTTTGCTTTTGCAAAAGGGAAAGATGTCGTAATGGTTTGTGATAATACTCGTGTGAAATATCCGTTTGATATTCAGCATAGGAGTGTGATTAATTACCAATCGGATGCTCCAAGTGATTTTACTGATTTGTCTAAAGAAATTACCAATAAAATAAAAGCGTATCTGTCTTCTCAAAAAACCAGTGAAGAATTAATTAAAATGCCACTTAAGGACACAGATGAATATAAATCATTTGAAATGACATTAATAGCTTTATTGGTAGGCAAGCAAATTGTAGATGACCAATATATATACATAGATACAATAAGAATTGGTATGGAAGATTGTGGCTATAATGAAACAGCAACAAGTATTGCACTGAGATTATTAGAGCGTAAAAGTATAATTGAGTCGTCGTCTGAATCTGATAGGAATGGCAATAGTTTTCCTGTTTGCAGATTAACAAAAAAAGGATTTGACTTTGTTTTGGATAATATAGACAAATTCAATTTAAATGCTGATACCGAAATTCAGAAAACGAAGATGACCAATTTACAAAATGATGGCCTGCCTTTCTAATGGTAATAACTTGAGTATGTACGTCACTAAATCATTTAAATGGTCTATTGATTGAACACTTTAATAACTAATGCTTTATTATTATGACAATAGATTATAAAATCATCGTGACGGTTCTTTGATTGAGTCAAATCACCAACCAATAGACATAAATAACTTACAAATAAACGACAATCTCAAAACAGAAGAATGCAAGGTGACTGCCTTATAAACAAATTGATATAATTTTCCAACAAGTTGTTGGAAAAATCAAGAATTACTATGAACCAAACCGAAATACAAGACCTGCTCCAGAAAGGAGAACGCATCAGCCTTGAATGCAAGAAGGCTTCAACGAACGTCCCTGAAAGTCTCTGGGAATCATACTCTGCTTTTGCCAACACTTACGGTGGCACAATCTTACTTGGCGTAAAGGAAGATTTGGCTGAGAAGGGTAGGCATACGATTGAAAAGAGATACTAGATTCAACAATAGAAAAAGTCCAAATAAGTAACATGAAAGAGAATAGTTTATTCGATAGAAAGTCCCTTCGACAGGTTTATGGCAAGACGGCTGACATTAACGAACTTGCCAAAGACTGTGTGGCATTTAGCAATGCTCAGGGAGGCATCATTGACATTGGTATTGAAGATGGTGACGAATTGCCTCCAGCAGACCAGAAGATACCAGACGAATTGGCAACGGATCTTGTAAATAAGCTTGGTGGCAAGACAAATGGCGTGATACTGAATACTGAGTCTTTGACAGCCGACAATGGTGGAGAGTACATCAAAATACACATATTACGTAATCCCAATGCCATTGCTGCCACAAGTTCAGGCAAGATTTATGTACGTATCGGTGACAGAAGCGTTCCTGTAGGACCTGAAGACATAGTGCGTCTGGCTGCCGACAAGGGATGTTTGAGTTGGGAAGATACTCTGACTAAATATTGTTGGCAGGATGCTGACGAAAAGAAGATGAATGATCTGGTGCAAAGGCTTCGATCTTCCGACCGCGTATCAGCCTTTATTAAGCAGAAAGACGTGAAGGAACTACTGGATTATTTCTATCTCACAGATCCTGACACAGACTATATGACTCAGTTGGGTGTGTTGTTCATTGGAAAATATACCCAGCGAGGACGTATCATGAATCCGCCTGTTATCCAAGTCATCAAGTATGATCAAGATGGCGAAAAGGTCAATAAATGGCTTTGGGATGATTATACTCATAATCCATTGGAAATGATTAATGCCATCTGGACAGAAATACCAGAATGGAAAGAAAGTACAGAAATATCCGAGGGAATGTTCAGAAGGAATATTCTTGCCTATCCGGAAAAAGTTCTTAGAGAACTACTTGCTAATAGTTTGGTTCACAGACCATATACCATTAAGGGTGACATCTTTATCAATGTCCATCCTGATCATCTTGAGATAGTGAATCCAGGACAACTGCCGTTGGGTGTAACCGTAGAAAACATTCTGCACACAACCAAGAAGCGCAACGAGCACATGGCTAACCTTTTCTATGCTCTGCACATGATGGAACGTGAGGGCTCAGGATTCGACATGATGTACGAGACATTGCTTGCTAACGGCAAGGCTGTACCTCAAGTCTATGAGGGCGAGGATTTTGTCATGGTAAGAATTGACAGGCGCGTGATCAATCAGGAGATGATCAAAGTTATGCAACATGCTGACCAGAATTACAATGTAAAACAGAAGCAACTTATCTGTCTTGGTCTCATTGCCATGAACGAAAGTCTGACAGCCACTCAACTTATTGCTTTGCTGAATCTCAAGAACGCAGAATCGTTACGTTCGTGGTTGCACCCGCTGATAGATAAGGGACTTGTAATGGGAACAAACGAACATTCCAAGGCTAAGGAATATCGAGTCGTACCAGAAATATTAAAGAATAGCCAATACAAAGGACGCACTTCTCTAAAAAGAATAGAAAGCTACCGTCTGAAAGAACTGATAATAGAGGATTTGAAAATTTATAAATCGGCTTCTATTACCGAAATACAGAAAAGGATTGGAGAAGAGATTCCGTCAAAGAAGATATGGAATCAGCTAAACATCCTTGTTGATGAAGGAAAAGTCTGTAAATCAGGATTTAATCGTTGGGTAAGATATAATTTGGTGGAATAAATGTACCTTGCCTCTATTCCAGAAAAATGCGTTGAAATTTCATTTAGGAATAGAAAAAGGGAATAGAGAACAATGAAAGTCGTAGGTCAGGAAGTGACAGACAACACTCAGCGTGAAATTGCAAATGCACTTGGCTAAATTTGTCAAATAATTGATGCTTGCAGGAAAGCAGGTGTTGCCGAACCTATCTGGAAGGCAGAGGGTGGTTTCGTAATTGTCACATTCCCGAGACCGAATGGCACTCAAGATGGCACTCAAGGTGGCACTCAAGGTGGCACTCAAGGTGATACTCAAGGTGATACTCAAGATGATACCCAAGGTGATACTCAAGGTGATACCCAAGGTGATACTCAAGATGTTAATCTCGATATATGGATTGAGAGTCAAATGGTTCTTCGTCCTAAAATAACCACCGAAGAGCTTGCTTTATTGTCCGGGAAAAGTATTGTTACCATCAAACGCCATATCGCCAAGATGCCACACATCAAGTATGAAGGCAGCGGATATAGCGGACATAACTTAAGGCTACATATACCCCCAGGATTTTAGGTGAAATTATTGAAATTATTGAAATCGGGATGATTTTTATGGTACGGTAGGGCTTGCTCTTTTCTTGCTCTTTTGCCTTGCGACGGTGGATGAAATTGGGATGGTTGTTTTCAGTGGAAATGGCTTGAGGCAAAATTTTGACGATTTCAATAATTTCAATAATTTCACCTAAAAACTTGCACCCCACCTTCAAAATTGGATTCTCCCCGGGGTTTACACCATAGGCTAATTTATGTCGCTCTTTTAATAAAATCGGCTACACCCAACATAACCGAAGCAAGCTTCGTTTCTGCTTTCGCTTGCACGATTTTTCAGAGTTTTGCGATTCTGACGATTTAGGATCATCACTACTACGCCATCTCAACCTTCATACCGCGGCCTTTAGCACCAGCAAAAGCAGCAAGCACCTTTTCCGCTTGGTCAGCATAGACATCGAAGAAGGTGAAATGTTGGGTAATCTCGATGTCGCCTATAAAAATACGCTTATCGTTTGTATAGTTATTGATGATACCAAGAACAGAACGTGGCGTGGCGTTTTGCTTTGAGCCATAGTGCATTTTGAGACGAATTTTCTTACCGCGCTTAGATGGTGCGTTCTTCTTTTTAGCCTCGATGAAAGGATTAACGTTTGCCTCTTTCCAACTTTTATTCTCTTCCGCCCTACCCTTTCTCTCTTTTTTCCTATCTTCCTTCTTGTCGCCTTTCCTGTCTGATTTCTTGTCTGATTTCTTGTCAAACGGTTTCTTGTCAGAATCGCTCTTCTTCTTCCTCTCTTCAGTTTTTATGTTAATATCCCCTGCGCTCTTGTAATATTCGGCGAAGCGGTTGAACTCCAAAGAGACGAAACGCGAGATAATCTCCTCTTTGCTTAAATATGAGAGTTTTGCGGTAATCTCAGGCATGAACATATTAATCTGCTCTGCATTGACTTCGGCAAACTCCATACGTTTGATGAGGTGAAAAAGCTGGCGTTTGCAGATGTCGGGACCTGTAGGCACTAATTCACGGCGGAACTGCTTCTTGATGATTTTCTCAATCTTGCGTATGCGATACTGCTCACGTTGGTGGATGATTGCTATTGATATTCCTTTTTTGCCAGCACGTCCAGTACGCCCAGACCTGTGCGTATAAACCTCGATGTCGTCTGGCAGATTGTAATTTATGACATGCGTAAGGTTATTAACGTCAAGTCCACGCGCAGCTACGTCAGTCGCCACAAGAACCTGCAACGACTTTGCGCGAAAACGGTTCATAACAGTGTCGCGTTGAGCTTGCGTAAGGTCACCGTGCAAAGCGTCAGCATTGTAGCCGTCTTTAATCAGATTGTCCGCCACCTCCTTAGTTTCCATACGAGTACGGCAGAAGACTATTGCGTAAATATCTGGGTTTATGTCAACAATGCGTTTCAAGGCAAGATAACGGTCGTCGGCCTTGACCATATAGAAAATGTGTTCTACATTCTCGGCACCTGCATTGCGTGTACCAATGGTTATCTCCTCGTGGTCACGCATATAGTTATTGGCAATCTCGGCAATCTCGCGAGGCATCGTAGCAGAGAACATCAAAGAACGGTGATTTTCAGGCAATTGTTGCATCACAGTCTCAAGGTCATCCTTAAAACCCATATCCAACATCTCGTCGGCCTCGTCAAGCACGAAAGTCCTCACATTCTCAAGATGCACCTTTCCACGATTAATCAAATCGACCAGTCGTCCAGGTGTAGCGACAAGTACATGTGGCTGAACGTCAAGTTGTTTGTACTGTGCGACTATATTCTCGCCACCATAAACAGGCACTACCTTCAGCCCCTTCATAAACTTGCCGTAGGATTGTATGTCCTTACAGATCTGCATACACAACTCGCGTGTTGGCGAAAGTACAAGCGCTTGGATATGTTTTTCGTCCAAGGCTATAGTATTCAGTATTGGAAGACCGAACGCCGCAGTTTTTCCACTGCCAGTCTCTGCCAAAGCAACCAAATCACGTTCGGTATCGTCAAGGAGGAAAGGTATCACCTTTTCCTGCACAGGCATTGGCGAAACGAACCCTAACTCACTGACAGAGAGTATAAGTTCAGGTTTCAAATTTAATTCTTCGAATGTCATTTTGTATCAACTTAGTATGGGTTTGCCGATGGCGTCACCCTTGTGAAAAAATCGGTTGCAAAGGTACGGATAATTTTTTGAATAGCAAAAGGATTACGCATTAAATTTATAGGAAAATCACTTAGTGATGATAAAATAATAACTTGGTACAAATATGAATTTTTCACTTGTTCCGCTTTTACTCATCTTGTTGTCTATTTTGATGTTGTTCATCAGTCATTTAGCCCGCTAAACTCCTTCTTCACAACATCAAAATAGACTAACAATCTGAGCAAAATCGTTCCAAGTTATTATTTCATCATCACTTAACCTCTATGTCGAACATCCCACGACCCTGCAATTCACCAGCCAACCTATCCCCTATTTTTAACGCAGAAACGCCTGCGGGAGTGCCAGTGTAAATCAAATCGCCAACACGGAAAGTGAAGAACCGTGAAATATAGGCAATCATCTCATCGACAGGGAAAACCATTTCAGAAGTATTTCCTTTCTGCTGTATCACACCGTTTTTGCGAAGAAGAAATTCGAGGTTCTGTACATCACCCCCTAACTCATCCAAAGGAACGAACTCACTGATTGCCGCGGAGTTATCGAACGCTTTTGCGATTTCCCACGGTGCTCCAATCTGCTTGCAATGATTCTGCAAGTCGCGGGCAGTGAAATCAATGCCCAAAGCAACGTGGCTGTAATAACGACGTGCAAACCTTGCGTCAATGTTCCTTCCTACCCTATCAATACGCACAACGACCTCAACCTCATGTTCAAGTTGATTGGAGAAATGAGGCAGGAAAAACGGCTTGTTCTCACGCAACAGCGCAGTGTCAGGTTTCATGAACAGAGTTGGCTCAGATGGACGCTCCACACGGTTCATCTCCATGTTGTGTCGTGGATAGTTCCACCCTATACAGAAAATCTTCATAATCAATGTATTGTAACCATAGATGCCCCAAAGCCGTACTTCTGGAAGTTAGCGTCTTGAACATCGCATGATTGGTAATTTTTTTTCAGTTGCCTGAGTATCTCAGCACGCAAAGCCCCCTCGCCCTTGCCATGGATGAAGACAATCCTCGTCCCTTTGCGCTTGATGTTTGCGTGCATAACCTCGTTAAATTTTTCCATCTGATAGTCAAGCATATCCTTAGGGGTTAGACCATTGGTATTATCTATCAAAGCGTTTATATGCAGGTCAATCTCCAACATGTCAGGATGTGCGTTAGGTTTGCTAATGCGCTCACGCTGAGGTTTGGGCTTCTGCTCTTTTGTAGGCAGACTAAGCACGTCGGCTATAGAAAAGTCCTGCCTAACAATAGATTCCAGCAAAGCAGGCTCATCGAAGAAATCATTTTCGACAAAGGAGTGCATCTTGAAGAAACGTTGAAGGTTCAGGCGTAACGGTGTATCAATGGCAGGTTTAAAATCGTATTCGCATTTCTTATATGCAAACGCCTGAACCCTAAGCGATTGAAATGCGTTAAGGTCATCAGCGGTGATTTTTTCCAGCCAGAGTTTCGTCTGAGGTTCTAAAGTGTCGTTGTAACGCACTTTCATCCTCTCGCCAGCCATGGCTATGCAAAAACTCATATAATAATTGCTGTCATTTACTAAGTAGATGTCAAATTCCGACTCTCCTGGATGTTTGTAATCCACTGGGACAAAGGCAAGAAACAGTGAGAGTTGTTCACCCTCAGGTGTTTCGTAGTCGTCATCCATCGTGTATTCCTTTTCCTTATTAACATCAGGCTTCTTTGTCTCGTTTTTTGGTTCAGCAGGACGATTGACAGCAAAGTTGTATTGGTTTGTCTCAGCTACCACCACAACATCAGTTATCAACGCAGGTGTCTCAAAACCATCTTCTTCCTCGACAAGGACAATGTTTTTGCCCTGAAAACCTTTTACCGTTCCTCCACCAATAGAGTTGAGGAAACGTACTTTATCTCCGATTTTTATTGCCATAATATTTTTATTGTTTTATTTCTTGATAACCAACAAGGCGGTCGTATCTCTCGCCGAAAGGTCTGTAATAGAGGTAAATCTGGTATGAGTTATTGGTTTGCCAGTAGTTTCCTTCGGTCATTTTCATTGACGGCTCACCATGTTTTGGCACGAATATATACTGGTAATTTATACCACCTTGCTTCAGAAACATCTCCAGCCAATAACATTTCCTCTCAAAATCATATCTCATCATCGAGCGTTCGTCAAAAAGGTTATAGTTTGCGCCAGTCATCACATAAACCCTCCCGTCAAGGAATGGATTTTGGGCAGAGACCTCGAACCTCAGCCACATATAATCAGCCTCCGTATCATCGTCATAATCACCTTGTATATGCACGACGTATGCCCCATGCGCGTCACGAGCGTCAGTCCTGCGTTTACGCAAAAAATCATCAGGTTCAAGCAATACTTTATATACAGAGTCAACGAAAATAAAACGGTCTATACCAGAACCGTATGTGTATCTGCTCGAAAAATCCACGCTACGATATTGATTACCAGCCTCAAATACCAACGGCATAGCATTTGTGTATTTCATCATTTTTCCGGTTACGAAGGTAGGCTGCGTAATTGTCACCTCATTGTCAACCCTATAGTTTTGGCGAATAACCATAGTGAACTCTGTCATAGGGTTTGACGACCCAACCCGCGAAACGTCCGCGGTCAACTCCAACTGTTGCCATTCGCTGTTTATCCCCCTGACAGTCGTTGGCGAATACGTGGCGTTTATCACGGTCAACGGCTCAACAATCGAGAAGCATGCGACACCAACCAACCCACTCTCAAAGTCATTGTCCCTTGCGATAAGCACAGCATAATTTCCGCTTAGTTTCAGTTTCAAAAAGTCGCTCGGCAGCGTGAACCAGTAGTGTATGTAGTTGTACGCCGTGTTTGTCGAGGTTGCGTATTCGTCAATCATTATGTCGTCCAACCCGTCAAGGTACTCCATCTGCGTGAGGTTTGAGGGCATCCAAGAAGCATCGCAATGCAGAACCATGTAATAATAGTTCTGCGGTATGTACGAAAGGTCGTCAAAAGTGATTGTCACGGTGCTTTCGCTGCCCGCCAAAAACACAGGAGAGACGTTGTCTTCACCGTCAATCAGCACCCTCAGTGTCGAAATTCCAGACGACTCAGCAACCTGCGTATGAAAAGGAGCGGTGATTAACGATGTAATATTCAATAATATAGCAACGACAAGATTCATCATAAAAAGCCTTTGATTTTCAGAGTTCAAATTTAGGGATTTTTTTTCAGATAAAGCGCACTCTATGTCAAAAATTTTCAGTAATTTTGCAAGTCAATTCGTTTAATCTTAATCCGACAATATAAATAATGGGTAAAGTACTGATTATCGGTGCAGGAGGAGTAGGAACTGTCACCGTCCACAAGGTCGCTCAGAACAGCGATGTGTTCACAGAAATAATGCTGGCAAGCAGAACAAAGTCAAAATGCGATGCTATTGCCGCCGATGTCAAGAAGCGTTACGGCGTGAGCATACAGACGGCGAAGGTTGATGCGGACAATGTTGACGAACTCGTTGCGCTCTTCCGCAGTTTCCAGCCAAAACTCGTCATCAACGTTGCCCTGCCGTACCAAGACCTCACGATTATGGAGGCTTGCCTTCAGGCTGGCTGCAATTATCTTGATACAGCCAATTACGAACCTAAGGACGAGGCTCATTTTGAATATTCCTGGCAGTGGGCGTTCCACGATCGTTTCAAAGAGGCAGGGCTATGCGCTATCCTCGGTTGTGGTTTTGACCCTGGTTGTTGCAGTGTTTATACAGCGTATGCGGCTAAGCACCATTTTGACGAAATAGAGACCCTTGACATCGTTGACTGCAACGCCGGCGATCACCACAAGGCTTTCGCCACTAATTTCAACCCAGAAATCAATATCCGCGAGATTACGCAAGAGGGACGTTATTATATGGACGGAAAATGGGTGAAGACCGGTGCGCTTGAGGTTCATAAGACCCTAAATTACCCAGAGATAGGTCCTAAGGAGTCTTATCTTATGTACCACGAAGAACTTGAGTCGCTTGTCAAGAACTACCCTACTATACGCCGCGCGCGTTTCTGGATGACTTTTGGTCAGGAGTACCTCACACACCTTCGTGTCATTCAGGACATTGGCATGGCGCGTATTGACGAGATTGACTATAACGGCATGAAGATTGTGCCTTTGCAGTTCCTCAAGGCTGTCCTCCCTCAGCCAGAGCAACTTGGCGAGAATTACACTGGCTATACCTCCATAGGTTGCCGCATCAGCGGTAAGAAGGACGGAAAACATCGCACATATTATATATATAACAACTGTTCGCACCACGACGCTTACCTTGAGACAGGCACGCAGGGCGTAAGTTACACGACAGGTGTCCCTGCGATGACTGGCGCATATATGTTTATGACTGGCAAATGGCAGGGTAAGGGTGTTTTCAATGTTGAGCAGTTTGACCCAGATCCATTCCTCGAAAAAGTTGCCGCAAGTGGTCTGCCTTGGCATGAGGTTATGGATGCTGACCTTGAAATGGAGTCATTATGAAAGAGAAAATCGAGGAACTCATAAAAACCATCCAGTCTCTCGACGCTAATTCCGCCGAGGAGTTGGAAAATATTCGCCTGAAGTATCTTAGCAAGAAGGGCGAGATTTCAATGCTTTTCAACCAATTCCGCGAGGTGCCAAACGACCAGAAGCGCGAGATTGGCCAACGCTTGAACGTACTCCGCGATATTGCCCAGGCTCGTATGACGGAGTTAAAGGATAAGATAGAACTCTCTCAACAAGAGTCAAACCGTCTTGACCTGACACGTACCGCTGAACCTATCGCCCTTGGCACTCGCCATCCTCTGTCTCTTGTCCGTGAGGAGATTATCGACATATTTTCACGCATAGGTTTTACGGTGGCTGAAGGTCCAGAGATTGAGGATGATTGGCATGTCTTTGGTGCTTTGAATTTTCCACCAGAGCATCCTGCGCGCGATATGCAGGACACGTTTTTTATCGAGAAGAACCCTGATATTTTATTGCGCACGCACACTTCGTCGGTGCAGACTCACGTCATGACTACCCAAAAGCCGCCTATTCGCGTTCTCTGCCCAGGGCGTGTCTATCGCAATGAGGCAATTTCCGCACGTGCGCACTGCTTTTTCCATCAGGTTGAGGGACTGTATATTGACAAGAATGTCTCGTTTGCCGACCTAAAGCAGGCGTTGCTCTATTTTGCCCGTGAGATGTTTGGCGAGGATACGCAAATCCGCCTTCGCCCTTCATATTTCCCATTTACCGAACCTTCCGCCGAGATGGATATCTCTTGCAATATCTGCGGTGGCAAAGGCTGTGCTTTCTGTAAACAGACAGGTTGGGTTGAGATTTTGGGTTGTGGTATGGTTGACCCTAACGTCCTGGAAGCCTGTGGTATAGACTCTAAGGTTTATAGTGGTTATGCCTTTGGCATGGGTGTTGAGCGTATAACCAACCTTAAATATCAAGTCAAGGATCTTCGTCTCTTCTCGGAGAATGACATACGTTTCTTGGATCAATTCAAGTAATCAAAATAACAATCAAAATAATTATGAAAACAGTATTCCGTATTTTATTGTGTGTGGCCATCGTCGTTATGGCTTACCTCTGTGTCACCAGCATCACGACACCAATAAAATTTGACGAGACACGCGCCGCTCGTGAAAAAATCATCATCCAGAAACTCACCGACATCCGCAACGTGCAGATTGAGTACAAGAAACTCAATGGCCACTACTGCGCTAATGCCGACTCTCTAGTTGCTTTCATCGAGAATGGCAAGGTACCTATGGTCCTTAAGGAAGGTGTCCTCACCGACGAGCAACTCAAGAATGGCCTTACCGAGGAGTCTGCACTCGCCATCGTACGTAGCGGCAACGCAAAAGCCATTGCCGAAAATGGTCTTGAGAATTTCCGCCGCGATACGAACTATGTCACAGTTTACGAGGCTGTCTTCGCTGACAAATACACTCTCGATGAGGCAAAGAAAATAGTTTTCGTACCTTTCGCCGCCGAAGGTGTTAAGTTCTCGTTCGACACTGCAAGTTACACTAACTCTACTACTGGCAACGTGACCCCTCTTGTTCAGGTAGGTACCGAGTATGACACATATCTCAGCGACCTTGACCACCAGCAGTTGGTTAACCTCAAGGACAAGGAGCGCAAACTTCAAGAAAATAAGGAAGATAAGTTCCTGGGTCTTCGCTTTGGTTCAATTATAGAATCAAACAATAACGCTGGAAACTGGGAATAAAATAGGTTTTGTCAACAATACGGCTGGACGGGTTAACAACTCGTCCGGCGGTTGTTGTATTATGGGGTATGGTGATTTCGCCGTCGTCCCTTCGTTTCTCGTTGACGATGGAAATGCGCTCTCTTTCCTTACCTCATGTAGCGTAACGTCCTCAAACCCAAGGCTCTCCGTGCATAAAATCTCCGATGATATGACCATTGTCGCAGATGCCACCAACTGGGAAGACTCTTGTTCATGCCACGAGGTTGAACCTTTGATAGTAGATTGCCTGCACTCAGGCGTTGACTCTGTTCATGCGCTTCTTTCCGCCAATAGGCTCTATGTCGCTGTACTGAAGAATAACGCCCTCGCATATATCAACAAGTTCACGGTTAATTGCAATGAGGATTCGCTTTACCACATCCTTGCGGCATACCAAGCCACGGCCCTTGACAGGATGCGCAACACGCTTTTCGCTCATGGGGGTTTAGACAAACTGTTCCTTAATAAGTATATCGACAAATGCGTATAGTCAGCGGTAAATTCAAGGGTAGGCATTTCGACCCGCCGTCTAACATCACGGCTCGCCCAACGACGGATTTTGCAAAAGAGTCCCTTTTCAACCTCATTTCCAACGAGATGGATATTGAGGGGATTACGGCTCTTGACCTCTTTTCGGGAACCGGCAGCATTAGTTACGAGCTTATTTCTCGTGGTGCCGCTTACGTTACTGCCGTCGAGATGGCGCAAACACAACTCGCTTATATCCACAAGGTTTGCAGTTTACTCAAAATTGACAACCTGCGTGTCGTCAAGCAAGAGGTGTTCCGTTTTATTGACAATACGCAAGTGGCTTACGACCTTGTTTTTGCCGACCCACCTTACCAATTGCCCAATATTATGGAGCTTCCCGACCATATTCTTGGACATAACCACCTTAAACAGGATGGTTTACTGATTGTCGAACATGGCTCCAAGACCTCTTTCGAGGCTCACCCGGCATTCTACCAACATAGGAATTACGGCAACGTACATTTTTCGTTTTTCACCTTGAGATAATGACACTGAAGCAGGAGACAACAAAATCGTTTATCTGGAATTTCCTCGATAAGATTGGCTATCAACTAATTGCATTGATAGTCGGCATTTTTACGCTCCGCCTTCTCTCCCCTACCGATTTCGGCTATACTGGTGCGCTCGCCGTTTTTACCATGCTGAGCAACATCCTTGTCGAGAGTGGTTTCACTGCCGCACTTGTCCGCCGTGAAAACAACAATGACCGAGAATACACTGCGGCGTTGTTTTTCAACATCTTTCTTAGCGTTGTTTTGTATGGGATTCTCTATTTTACCGCTGGTGCGATTGCTGCGTATTTCAATATGCCGCCCCTCAAGTCTCTTGCCCGCATCATTTTCTTCGCCATTATCATCAACTCCCTGACAATCATACAGACCGTCATCCTCACCAAAAAACTGCGTTTCCGCAATATGACTATAGCAAACCTTGGCGGTATGTGCGTTTCCGCATTGATTACCCTATGGATGGCTGCTACAGGCTGGGGCTATTGGGCTCTCGCCGCACAGCAGATTTCGCAAGCGTTAGTCAAGGCAATTTTGCTCTGGGTCCTCTCAGAATGGCGACCTGTCGCTATCTGTTGGGCAGATTTCCGTATCATCCGTGAAATCCTCTCTTTCAGCGCATTACTCATCGTCTCTTCCGCGGTCACAACTATTGTCAAGTATATTTACACGATGTTCATTGGTCCACGTTACACCACTGACGAAGTTGGCTATTACTCCCAGGCCTACAAATACCATCAAATCCCTCATCAGGTTATCTCCAGTTCTATAGGCGGTGTAGCATATTCCGTACTTGCCAAGCTCAACAACGACCCTCAACGCCAGATGAATTATATTCATAGGATTATGAAACTCACAGCTTTCATCACCCTTCCTGTTATGCTTGGTTTTTACGGTGTTAGCGAGAATTTCATCCACGTCGTCATTACCGACAAATGGATGCCCCTTCTCCCCTACCTGCGTCTGCTACTTATTGGCGGCATATCCATGCCGTTTATCTATATGTACCTCCAATTGTTTAACGTATTCGGCAAACCGAAGCTCAATTTCCTCACCGAGTTTTCGCGTAACCTTCTCGTTATCTTGTTCCTCGCCCTGCTCAACGACACTATCACGCAAATACTTTACGGCTACATCATTGCTTGTTACGTCGCCATGGTTGGCATGTCAGTCACTATCGCACACGTCACTGGCTATCGTTTTGTTGACCAACTGCGCCACATGACACCCTACGTCTTACTCTCCATCGTGATGTGCCTTGCCGTTTTCTATACCCCTTATTTCATACGCTGCAATGCTGTCTGGCAACTACTTATCCAATTTCTCGTTGGCATTGCGGTCTATTTTGGACTTGCCGCTCTTTTCCGCCTTGAAGTCCTATCCAACCTTAGAGACACGTTACTTAAAAAAGAATGAAGCCTATGCACTCTACGCCTATACAAGTCCGTTTTAATGACGCAGACGCCCTCGGGCATATAAATAACGCCGTTTATCTCTCGTATTTTGATATGGGGAAGACGGACTATTTCTCCAACCTGCACAAGCAGTGCTATTACACAGAGCCTATTGACATTATCATTGCGCATATCGATATTGATTTCAAGGCTCAGGGTATGCTCCACGAACCCCTTGAGGTACGCACTGAGATTACTCATATTGGCAACAAGAGTATGAATATCCACCAGCAAGTCGTCAATAGTGAGACTGGCGAGGTTAAATGCGACGGCAACACCGTCATGGTGGGTTACGATTTCGCAAAACACTGCACTGCGCGCATCAGTGACCGCTGGCGCAATGCCATAAACAAAGTAAATAACGAATAAAACACATTATACTATGAACAATTCACCATTATCAAAAATCAACTACATTGTTATCGCAATCTCTATCCTTCTGATTGTCGTTGGTTTCTGCCTTATGGGTGGCAGTTCCACTGAAATCGAGTTCAACCCTGATGTCTTCTCGTTCCGCCGCATCACCGTTGCGCCAATCGTCTGTATGGTTGGTTTCATTGGTATGATTGCCGGGATTATGATTCGCCGCAGGAAATAAATTCAAAAGCGTCCAATCATTAAACATCCGTCTGTAACCTAAAAGAAATACCCTTAATCATGAATTGGTTAGAAGCAACAATATTGGGTCTTATCCAAGGCCTGACAGAATTCCTTCCCGTCAGCAGCAGCGGCCACCTAACCATTGGCCAGCAACTCCTCGGGCTTAACACCTCTGCCGCCGACAACCTGCTTTTCGACATCGTCGTTCATGCGGCGACCGTCCTCTCTACCATTGTCATTCTTTGGAACGAGATTTCGCAACTTTTCGTCGGCACTTTCACCACCACCAAGTGGAATTACGAGAAAGAGTATGTCGCCAAGATTTTCCTTTCTATGATACCTGTATTCGTCGTTGGAATGTTTTTCAAGGACGAAGTCGAGAACCTTTTTGGCTCAGGTCTCCTGCTCGTAGGTATATGCTTGACCATCACGGCATTGCTTCTCGCTTTTGCCTATTACGCAAAGCCACGCATCAAGAAGAATATCACATGGCTCGACGCTTTCGTCATAGGCATTGGCCAGGCTGTCGCCGTTCTTCCTGGGCTTTCTCGCTCTGGCACAACTATCGCCACAGGTCTATTGCTTGGCGATCGCAAGGAACAGGTTGCGCAGTTCTCGTTTATCATGGTGCTTATCCCGGTTCTCGGGCAGGCTCTTCTCAGTGCACTTGACATTGTCAAGGATTCCACGGCTATAGCGGGCATAGGCGTTGCGCCAATCGTCGCTGGCTTTATTGCGGCATTCATTGCGGGTTCTTTCGCATGTAAGTTTATGATTGAACTTGTCAAACGCGGCAAACTTATTTGGTTCGCTTGGTACTGCCTGATAATCGGTCTTATAGTTATCATATCTTCGTTATTTAAGTAAGGGATGGATTTCGAGGAAGGCGAAATATTGTATTTTGACAAACCATACGAGTGGTCATCTTTTGACGTAGTCAACCGCATTCGCTATGCAATCTGTCGCCACCTTAACCGCAAGAAGATTAAGGTTGGCCACGCTGGCACGCTCGACCCTCTCGCCACTGGCGTTATGATTATTTGCACTGGCCGTGCCACCAAGCGCATTGAGGAGTTGCAGTATGGAGTCAAAGAATATGTCGCCACGCTTCAACTTGGTGCCACAACCCCCTCTTTCGACCGTGAGCATCCCGTTGACGCAACCTTCCCGACAGCCCATATCACCGAGGCTCTTATCCTCGGCACATTGAGCCGTTTTAAGGGCGAGATTTGGCAAGTGCCGCCTATCTATTCAGCCGTGAAAGTCGATGGGAAACGCGCTTTCGATTATGCCCGCAAAGGCAAGGATGTCGAGTTGAAACCCAAACTCCTCGTCATTGACGAGATTGAGTTATTAAGTTTCGACTCTTCGGTTATGCAGATGACTATCCGCGTTGTTTGCAGCAAAGGAACATACATCCGCGCTCTTGCCCGCGATATAGGCAAGGCACTCGATTCTGGGGCTTACCTTACAGCCCTGCGCCGCACTCGCATTGGTGATATCACTGTCGCCCAATGTCTTACCATCGACCAACTGCCTACCCTCTTCGCCGAGGATACACTATAAAGAAAAAAAAATATACGCTATATGAAACTATCTCAATTCAAATTCCGTCTTCCTCAGGAGCAGATTGCCCTCTACCCCAGTTCTTTTATGTATGACGACGACGGCAAAATCGTATATAAGTCCAAGGACAACCTTTTGGCTGACCGTGACGAATGCCGCCTGCTCGTCCTTCATTCCAAGACTGGCGACATAGAGCATAAGATTTTCAAGGAACTCTACACCTATTTCGACGAGGGCGACCTTTTCGTCCTCAACGACGCACAGGTTTTCCCTGCCGTCATGTGTGGGAATAAGGAGAAGACAAACGCTAACATCGAGGTCTTCTTGCTCCGCGAACTAAACCCTCGCCTCAAACTCTGGGATGTCCTTGTCGAACCTGCCCGCAAAATCCGCGTTGGCAACAAACTCTATTTCGGTCCAGACAATTCCCTTGTAGCCGAGGTTATCGACAACACCACCGCGCGTGGCAGGACAGTCCGTTTCCTCTACGACGGCTCTCACGATGAGTTCAAACGCAACCTCTTCGCGCTCGGCACAACCCCTCTTCCTAAGCACATCCACCGCCCAGCCGAACCTGACGACGCAGAGCGTTTCCAAACCATTTTCGCCTCTAAGGAAGGTGCCGTCGTCGCTCCTGCCGCTGGTTGCAACTTCACACGCGAACTCCTCAAACGCCTTGAGATTGTCGGTGCCAGCTACACCTTCACCACACTCTACTCCTCCGTTTCTATCTTCAATGAGATTGACGTAGAGGACCTTTCCAAGCACAAGATGGAGTCTGAGCAAATCGAGGTTAACGACGAAGTCTGCAATCTCTTCAACCAAGCCTACCGCAATGACAAGAAGATATGCGCCGTTGGCACAACCGTCCTCCGCACACTCGAAAGTGCCGCAACTACCAAAGGGCTAATCAAGCCATTCTCTGGTTGGACGAACCGCTTCATATTCCCGCCATACGAGTTTAACACCGCCAACTGCCTAATATCCAACCTACAGCTTCCACAATCCATCATGTTAATGAACCAATGCGCCTTCGGAGGTTACCGCAAAGTCATGGACGCCTACCAAGCCGCCATCCACGAAGGCTATCGCTTTGGTTTCTATGGAGATGCAATTATGATTCTACCCGACTAAACACTACCCAACTAAACACTATCTGACCAGATACTACCAAACTAAATAGGCTATATAACGTTTTGAGTAGGTAAGTTTGCCTAAGCGGTTAGCAAGGTGCATCCCAACAAAAGAATTGTTATAGAGTCATAGTTCTCTCAGAACGCTGCGCTTTTCTATATGTTCTAGAGGTTTTAGGAGATTGTATTAGCGGGATGGCTTAGTTGACGCACGCCACAGCTTACCGATGCCTGACGGCATTAGATACTTACATTACATTTTTGTCATATAGATAAATGTGCACTTGCGAAACTTGGGTCACCATATTATTCAGGTGGGAGGTTTGGCGAAGTAGGTGGGTTGACGGCCGTCGAAGGCAAGGCGGTCGGTGAAGAGGTTGAGGCGGATGAAGAGGGTCAGGATTTCGGTGGTGAGTTGTGGTTTTGTTTTGGGTTTTATTGTGAGTTGCGGGCGGTTTGTGGTGAGGGATTTCAGGGCATGGGTATAGGATGCGAGGATGAAGTAACGCACTGAGGTGTAGGGGCGTAGGTGTTGTGGGTCGTTGTGTTTGTTGTAGTTTTCGGGGTGTCGTGCGAAATCGGGGTTTAGGCTGATGGCGAGGCGGTTGTGCTCTGCCATGCGGTGTTTCCATTCGGCGAGTTTGAAGGGGAGTTTTAGGTCGAGGGAGGTGTAGAGTGAGGCGGTTTTGAAGATTTGGCGTGTGCGGAGGGTTCCGAGGGTTGGCGGTTTGGTGTTGGGGTTCCAGAGGAGGTATGCGTAGATTTTCCCGTTTATGGTGCGGTAATAGACGTCACTTTTGCGGCTGAGGCGTCCTGAGATGTAGGAGATAGGCTTGTTGTCGAAGGTGTAGTCACGCATTTTGTTCGGTTTTTGGGGATAAGTAGTTGATAATCATATTCACTGTCCGTATGGAGTAGGTTGTGCAAAGGTAAGGAGTTTTTTTGATATAGGCAAGGGTTCGGGGAGTTTTTTTCGGTGTGTGTGGCGGAAAAGTTTTTTTGCGGAAATGTTTGGCGGTCTCGGATTATTTTCGTACCTTTGCAGGTTGAAATGTTGTCTCAAAAAATATAGGGCAAAATATTATGAATATACTTCTTACAGGCGGGGCAGGCTACATTGGGTCGCATACCGCAATCGAGCTTTACAAGGCGGGACACAGTGCCGTCGTGGTTGACAATCTGAGTAACTCGAATCCCGAGTCGCTGCGCAGGGCTGGGAGGATTGTGGGTCGTGAGATTCCTTTCGTGAGGGCTGACGTGCGTGACCGTGAGGCTATGGACAGGGTTTTCGGGGAGAACAGGATTGACGCAGTGATACATTTCGCGGGGCTGAAGGCCGTGGGCGAGTCGGTGGAGAAGCCGTTGGAGTATTATGAAAATAATATGAATGCGACGTTCGTGCTGTTGGAGGCTATGCGCAGTCACGGGTGCAAGAATATAATTTTCAGTTCGTCGGCGACTGTGTATGGCGATCCGCAGATTATCCCTATCACGGAGGAGTGTCCGAAGGGGCATTGCACGAATCCTTACGGTCAGACGAAGTCGATGCTTGAGGAGGTGCTGATGGACGTGCAGAGGGCCGACAGGGAGTGGAATGTGATTTTGCTGAGGTATTTCAACCCTATAGGGGCGCACCCTTCAGGGACGATGGGCGAGAATCCGAACGGCATTCCGAATAACCTGATGCCTTATATCACTCAGACGGCTGTGGGGATACGCAAGGAGCTGGGCGTTTTCGGCAATGACTATGACACGCATGACGGCACGGGCGTGCGTGACTATATTCATGTGTGCGACCTGGCGGCAGGACATGTGGCTGCGCTGAAGGCCATTGAGCGTAAGTGCGGGATAGGGATTTATAACCTCGGTACGGGTCACGGCTACAGCGTGTTGGACGTGGTGAGGGCGTTCGTGAAGGTGAACGGCGTTGAGGTGCCTTACAGCATAAAGCCACGCCGTGCGGGTGACATTGCGACGTGCTACTGCAACCCCGCGAAGGCTAAGGCGGAACTGGGCTGGGAGGCGAAGTACGGCATTGAGGAGATGTGCCGGGATTCGTGGAACTGGCAGAAGAATAACCCTGAGGGGTATTGAGTCACGCAAAGGAAAAGGGGACATGCTATATGTTGGTGCAATTCACTTTCAATAATTTCAAATGCTTCGCTGACGAAACAGCTTTAAGCCTACTGACTGAGAATACGTCCAGGAAGGGACATCGTTCAATACGCACTCCTCATAAGTATTCTGTGCTCAAAGCGGTGGCAGTTTATGGAGCAAATGGCAGTGGCAAAACAAAATTGTTTGATGCGTTAAAGTTTATGCAGTGTGTCATTTGTCCCCCACTTCGCGATGAAAAGACCCCAATCAGCAATTACTGGCTGAAGGAATACGACAGTTTCCGATTGAACACACATTTCGCCAACAAAAACTCATCATTTGAGGTTATATTCATTTTGAATGAAATTCAGTACCGCTATGGATTTGAGGTCGATTCAAAACACATAGTCGCTGAATGGCTGTATGCACAAAAAACCAAAGAGGAAAGCGAAAGCCGGATAATAGAACGGGAAGAAAACAATTGTGTCTTTGACAATCAGGAGTTGATTAACCAAGCAATAGCCACCAACCTGAAGAATGCCAATATGCTGTCTGAAACAACTCCGTTTCTATCTTTGTTAGCAACATTCAACGATTCTACATCCAAAGAGATAGTCAATTGGTTCTCGTCTATCGCCATAATTTCGGCAAACGACATGAATATGGCGGGAACTTTAAGGGCGATGGGTCAAGGCACTCCCGTGAAAGAGTTCATGAAGGCATTCGATTTCAACATAGAAGACATACAGCTGCACGAAATATCAGCCGATGACCTGCCGGAAAAGATAAGAAAGATAATACCACATGAGCCGGACGAAAAATTCGTGGATGGTGTTTTGGCTTTCCACAAAGTGTTCAATGAAAACTACGAAAGGATTGACACCACCGCCTTCAGGATGGAAGAAGACGAGTCGTTCGGAACAAACAGGTTGTTTGCGCTTGTCGGGCCAATATTCAATGCACTTTCAAAAGGGACGATTTTGCTTGTAGATGAGATTGACAGCGGATTGCATACCAACATAGTGAGGTTTATCGTCAGTCTGTTTTACAGGAACGACAATCATGCGCAATTGATTATCAATTCACAGAACACCTCTCTGCTGAATGCCAAAGATATAAATAACGAATATAAGCTGTTTAATAATGACCAATTGTATGTCGTCAACAAAAACCGTTATGGCGAAGCTAAATTGGATTCTTTGGAAGAGTACAGCTCAAGGATTAATGCTGAAACTTCCTACATTGACGGAGCTTTAGGCGGCGTGCCTAATTTCAATGTCGCGAAAATAGAAGACATCCTATGAATGCGCTATGAAAAACAAACATTCAAACAGCACGCTCAAACAGCGGGGAAACGGTCAGAAAACACCCAGGCAGATTATAGTCTATGTCGAGGGAAGAAACACCGAGAAATCATATATCGAACAACTCAAACGCAGCAATCTGAAATTGGTTCCAATAGTCAAAAAAGGGTCGGGAATAGGAAGTTGCGAAGAATTTGTTGACAGTTGCACAAAAGCCTACAACACACTCCCCAGAGAGCAACGTAGGAAATTCACACAGCGTTGGTTGATGTTTGACTGTGACGGACATAAGGATTTCTCAGCAGCAATCAAGGAAGCAAGAGACGCAGGGTTTGAGGTGGTTTTCTCAAATATGTGTATAGAATATTGGTTTTTGTTGCATTTTGAAAATCATTCGGGTGAGCCTATACCATGCAAACATGACAGCCACTCACAGGCTCAAATAGATTTGATAAACAACCACATTATAAAGTATAACAAATCACATTCTAAACAAAAAGTCAACATATACGATAACGGCAATAAAGAAGTGAATGATGATTTTTTCGATTTGATGATGGCTGTCAATCCTGAGACACGACAAAGAAGAGTCGAAGATGCCTGTAACCGTTCCTTCGACATTCACAAAAGAAAAAAGAGTGACGGGGCAGAATTTAGTGAATCCGTCACTACAATGCACCAGTTTCTTGAAACCATAGGGTTTGTAAAACGAACCGAGGACGACAAATACGTTGTACAATAATATTGTGGTGAGTTCTATAAATTCACCGTTTAAGATGAAAAAGTAAAAATATGTAACAAATAAACCTTTTGGTTTTTTTGAAGTTTCTTTTGGCATCTTGCTCAAAACAAACTCCAAAAACCCTCAAAATGAATTTATTGAACTTACCTTATGAACTTCACGCATTTACACGTACATACACAGTATTCGGTGCTTGACGGAATGTCAAGCGTCGGGGGGCTGATTGACCGTTGCAAGAAATACGGGATGAACGCACTGGCCATCACAGACCACGGCAATATGTTCGGCATAAAGGAGTTCATAGACAAATGCGCGAAGAACAATAAAGGTCTCGAACCATCTGACCCTTCGTTTATAAAACCCCTCATAGGCGTTGAGGCATATTGCGCACGCCGCCACCTGACGGACAAAGACAAAGACTATAAAACAGTCAATCCAGAGAACGGACGTGAAAGGATTGTCGATTATTCGGGCTACCACCTGATCCTGATTGCCAAGAATATGAAGGGTTACGAGAACCTGTGCCACATGGTATCCGTGTCGTGGGTGGATGGTTACTATTCTAAACCACGTATAGACAAATACATACTGAAGGAACACAGCGAAGGGTTGATAGTATGCTCGGCTTGCCTTGGCGGAGAGATAGCGCAACTGATTATGGCTGGCGAAGTTGAAGAGGCTCGCAAATCGATAATGTGGTTCAAGGAGATTTTCGGCGACGACTACTATTTGGAAATACAACGCCACAAAACCGACAAACCGCGCGCAGACCAAACCACGTACCTCAGACAGAAGAAGGTCAACGAAGTGATTATGCGATTGGCTAAAGAGACGGGCACCAAGGTGATAGCAACGAACGACGTACACTTCCTGGACGAAGATAACGCCGACGCCCATGAGCTGCTGATATGCCTGAGCACAGGAAAAGACGTTGACGACCCATCGCGAATGTGTTACACGAAACAGGAGTGGTTCAAGAGCAAAGAGGAGATGGGCGAAATATTCGCCGACATTCCGGAGGTTTTGGAGAACACGCAGGAAATAGTAGATAAAGTGGAGGTGTTCTCGCTGGAACGTGACCCTATCATGCCAAAATTCGCAATACCAGAGGACTTCGGCACAGAAGAGGAGTACCGCCAACGCATAACGGAACAAGATTTGTTCGATGAATTCACGCGTAACGAGGTTGGCGAGGTGGTCATGAGCCAAGAAGACGCAGAGAAAAAGATAAAGAAACTGGGAGGCTACGACAAACTGTACCGCATAAAACTGGAAGCTGACTACCTGAAGAAACTGACCATCGAAGGTGCGAAAAGGCGTTACGGCGACCCTGTGCCCGAACATATTATGGAGACCCTGAATTTCGAGCTACACGTAATGAAGACAATGGGTTTCCCTGGCTACTTCCTAATCGTGCAGGACTTCATAATGGCGGCACGCAACATGGGAGTCTCGGTAGGACCAGGACGTGGTTCGGCGGCAGGTTCTGTTGTGGCCTATTGCCTACAGATTACGGACGTTGACCCGCTTAAATACGACCTGCTGTTTGAACGTTTCCTCAACCCTGACCGTATATCCCTGCCTGATATTGATATTGACTTTGACGACGACGGACGTGCCGAGGTTTTGCGTTGGGTGACGCAAAAATATGGTGCTGAGAAAGTAGCGCACATCATCACCTTCGGGACAATGGCGACAAAATCGTCAATAAAGGATGTTGGACGTATCCTGAAAATGCCACTTGCCGACGTAAACAGGGTGACGAAACTAATCCCGACGAAGATAGGCGACGACAAGAAAATAAACATCAAGAAATGCCTCCAGGCAATACCTGAACTACAGGACGAAGACCGACTGAACGACGAGATGCACAACGTATTCAAATACGCAAGCATGCTGGAAGGAACTGTACGCCAGACGGGTATCCACGCCTGCGGCGTGATTATCGGTGCTGACGACCTGAAAAAATTCGCACCACTCAGCACAGCCAAAGACAAAGACACGAAAGAGGAGTTGCTCGTAACACAATACGTTGGTTCGCTTATTGAGTCGGTAGGGCTTATAAAGATGGACTTCCTTGGACTCAAAACGCTGAGTATCATCAAAGAGACCCTCAAGAACATAAAGATCTCGCAAGGCATTGACGTTGACATAGCGCACATACCTATAGACGACCCCGAGACTTATAAGCTATACCAAGACGGCAACACGATAGCAACCTTCCAATTTGAGTCGCCGGGTATGCAGAAATACCTTCGTGAACTGAAACCATCAGTCTTCGAGGACCTTATTGCCATGAACGCCCTTTACCGCCCAGGACCTATGGATTATATCCCAGACTTCATAGACCGTAAGCTGGGGCGTAAACCTATAGAGTACGACATCCCATGCATGGAGAAATACCTGAAGGACACATACGGCATCACGGTATATCAAGAGCAGGTGATGCTACTGTCGCGACAACTGGCTAACTTCACGCGCGGCGAGAGTGACACCCTGCGTAAGGCTATGGGTAAGAAGCAGAAAGACAAACTTGACCACCTGAAGCCAAAATTCATCCAACAGGGACAAGAGAACGGACATGACGCAAAAACACTCGAAAAAATCTGGGCAGACTGGGAGAAATTCGCATCATACGCATTCAACAAGTCACATGCGACATGCTACTCGTGGGTGGCATACCAGACGGCATACCTGAAAGCCCACTACCCTGCCGAATTTATGGCTGGCAACTTGACACGAAGCTTGGGCAATGCCTCGGACATCGAGAAACTTATGGCAGAGTGCAAACACATGCGTATCAGCGTACTTGGTCCAGACGTAAACGAATCAGAAGCAACCTTCTCCGTAAACAAAAAGGGAGAAATCCGCTTTGGACTTGCCGCCATCAAGGGCGCAGGGTCGGCATCAGTCGAATATATAATAAACGAGAGGAAAGAGAATGGACCATACACCTCGGTGTATGATTTCTTCGAGCGAATCCCTTCGGGCAAATGCAACAGCAAGACACTTGAGGTACTGATATGGAGTGGCGCACTGGACTGTTTCCGCAATGAAATACGTCGAGAACAGTTCTTTGCCAACAACAGCAAAGGCAATGTCGTAATAGACGAACTGAAATGGTACGGCGAGAAAATCCAAGCGGACAAAATGGAAAGCCAACAGTCACTGTTTGACGGACTTGACGATGCTCCAGAGATGGTAAAACCATCGTTGGACAGCAACCCAGTAATAACAGACCTTGAGGTACTAAACAAAGAGAAAGACCTGTTGGGGATATACCTCTCCGCCCACCCACTTGACCAATATCGCACAGAAATCCTATATGGTTGCTCGAACGAGTCGAAAGACATCTCAAAACTCGCGTCAATGGGCAAAGGCGTTTATACCGTCGGTGGAATAGTGATTAGCGGCGAGCAGAAGATGACGAAAAACAACAAACCGTACGGAATACTGAAAATAGAGGACTATTCAGGCACAGCCGAGGTGAGATTGTTCGGACAACGCTACCTTGATTTCTCAAAATTCTTCGTCAAGAACCTCTTCGTTTACATCCAACTAACAGTACAGATGAAAAACGCAGACTACAAATGGGCACAGCCGACAAATGAAATGGAGGTCGTAGTGTCAGGGATGAAGACACTTGAGGAGGCACGCGAAACTTTACACCTCATACAAGATGTCACCGTGACTATAGACATAAACAAGAATGAGGATAGCCTCCGCGAGATAGGCTCGCTGATACAAGACAACAAGGGCGAGACTGAGTTCCGCATTGAAATCATTGACTCAGAGTTCAATGCACGTCTGATGACACGCTCACGTCTCTATAAGGTGAACGCACAATCCAACGATTTCATAAAGACACTCGAGAAAATGCAGATGGACGGACAGATTGAGCAACTATCCATCAACGGTAAGGCATTCAAAACCAGCACAGAAGTCGTTGAGGAAGAGTTTACTGATAACGATTTGCCTCCTGTTGATGATTAAGTACAAAATTATTTGCCCCAAAATGACCATAATGTCATTTTTATTTATTAAATTTGCAGCCTGATTTCACATATAAATAAACCATACACTAATATGACACACGTAACAGATTCTACTATCAAAGAACTCTTGAATAACAACGAGTTCACAGTACTTGATTTCGCAGCACAGTGGTGCGGTCCATGCAAGTCGCTCGCTCCAGTTCTCGAAAAACTCGAGGCAGAAATGACCGGGAAAGTGGCATTCGGCAAAGTTGACATCGAAGAGTGCGTTGACGCAACAGACGAATACGGCATTCGCTCAGTGCCTACACTCATGTTCTTCAAGAACGGTGAGATGAAGAAGAAAATCGTTGGTGCCGTTCCTGAGGCTAAACTGCGTGCCGCTATTGATGAACTGATGGCGTGATGAAGAACATCCGCAATTTCTGCATCATAGCACACATCGACCACGGCAAAAGTACTCTCGCCGACCGACTTCTGGAGCGTACCCAGACCATCGAGGCACGTGACCTTCAGGCTCAGGTGCTTGACGACATGGATTTGGAGCGTGAGCGTGGCATCACCATCAAGAGCCACGCCATACAAATGAGGTACCAACGCAACGGTGAAGAGTATATCCTCAACCTGATTGACACTCCCGGCCACGTCGATTTCTCATACGAGGTCTCGCGCTCCATCGCTGCATGCGAAGGAGCGTTGCTCATCGTTGATGCTACCCAAGGCATTCAGGCTCAGACCATATCCAATCTCTATATGGCAATCGAGCATGACCTTGCCATCATCCCTGTGATGAACAAGATGGACATGGACAGCGCAATGCCTGACGAAGTGGAGGATCAGATAGTTGACCTTCTGGGCTGTGACCGTAGCGAGGTTATACGGGCAAGCGGCAAGACCGGCATGGGCGTTGACGAGATACTCGATGCCATCGTCGATAAAGTCCCCGCACCAAAAGGCGACCCTGAAGCGCCATTGCAATGCCTCATCTTCGACTCTGTGTTTAACTCGTTCCGTGGTATCATCGCCTATTTCAAGATTATCAATGGGACAATCAAGCCAGGCGAGCAGGTGAAGTTCGTCAACACGGGCAAGGAGTACGAGGCTAACGAGATTGGTGTGCTGAAACTTGATATGATGCCCCAGAAGCAGCTTTCGGCGGGCAACGTGGGATATATAATCTCCGGCATAAAGACCTCAAAGGAGGTCAAGGTCGGTGATACCATCACCCATGTGGCACGTCCTTGCGATAAGGCCATCTCAGGTTTCGAGGAGGTCAAGCCTATGGTCTTCGCAGGTGTCTATCCTATTGAGACTGAGGATTTCGAGAACCTCCGCACATCGCTTGAGAAATTGCAATTGAACGACGCATCGCTCACCTTCGAGCCTGAGTCGTCTGCCGCTCTCGGCTTTGGTTTCCGCTGTGGTTTTCTCGGTATGCTGCATATGGAGATTGTGCAGGAACGCCTTGACCGTGAGTTTGATATGAACGTCATAACGACAGTCCCTAACGTATCTTACAAGGTGTTCACCACAAAGGGCGACGAGCTTGAGGTTCACAACCCTTCAGGACTGCCGGACATCTCTGAGATTGAGCATATCGAAGAGCCATACATCCGCGCCTCGATTATCACGCAAAGCACATTCATTGGCCCAATAATGACACTTTGCCTCGACAAACGCGGCGAACTGGTCAAGCAGGAGTATGTGTCGGGCAACCGCATGGAACTTATTTTCGACATGCCTCTTGGCGAGATTGTCTTTGACTTCTACGACAAACTGAAGAGTATATCAAAGGGTTACGCATCGTTCGACTACCACATGAACGGCTATCGGCCATCGAAACTTGTCAAACTGGATATTCTTCTGAACGGCGAAGGCGTTGATGCTCTTTCGTCGCTGATACACTTCGACAACGCTTACGCCTTAGGTCGCCGCATGTGCGAGAAACTGAGCGAACTCATCCCTCGCCAACAGTTTGACATAGCCATACAGGCAGCAATAGGCGCAAAAATCATTGCCCGCGAGACAGTTAAGCAGGTGCGTAAGGATGTCACGGCAAAATGTTACGGCGGTGATATCACCCGTAAGCGTAAATTGCTTGAGAAACAGAAACGAGGCAAAAAGCGCATGAAGCAGATTGGCAACGTCGAGGTGCCGCAGAAGGCATTCCTCGCCGTCCTCAAACTCGATTAATAATAAACTTAACAATAAACAATTATGACTGAATTTATGGTTGAATGGTGGGCAATGCTGCCATTCATCGTGATGTTGTTGATGATTGCCATCGCACCCCTCGTCGTAGGCGAATGGTGGGAAAAAAACACCAACAAACTCATCGTATCATTGATTTTGGGCATACCTGTGGCAATCTATATGATTGTGACTGGCGGTCACGAAGGCTCACATGCCATCATGCACCAGATGCTCTACGATTATGTGCCTTTCATCATCCTGCTGCTCTCCCTGTTCGTTGTGACAGGCGGTATCAACCTCAGCGGTGATATTATGGCAACACCTAAAGTAAATACCCTCTTCCTCGCCATCGGCTTCATTCTGGCGTCTGTCATGGGTACTACAGGTGCAGCCATGCTCCTCATCCGTCCTGTGCTCACCACCAATCAGCAGCGCAAGCACAAACTCCATACTGTGCTCTTCTTCATCGCCCTCGTGGCTAACTGCGGTGGTCTGATGACACCGCTCGGCGACCCTCCGTTGTTCATGCTCTTCCTCCGCGGCGTATCCTTCACTTGGTTCATGTCAATGTGGATGCAATGGCTCTTCGCCGGCGCAATCCTGCTGATTCTCTACTACATCATTGATTGCCATGAATATAAGAAAGAGGACACTGAGGCACTCGTCCGTGATGCCCAGGAAATCACCCCTCTCTCAGTCAAAGGCAACATCAACTTCCTTTGGCTCATCTGCATCGTCTTCTCTGTAGCTTTCGTTTACGAGGACAACAAGATGCTCGAAGGTATCTATTTCCCATTCATGCGCGAAATCATCCTTGTCGCAGTGACCCTTCTCTCGCTTGCCACCACCAAGAAGGATGTACGCTATGAAGCCAACAAGTTCTCGTGGGCACCTATTGTCGAGGTCGCGTTCCTCTTCGTCGGCATTTTCGCCACAATGACCCCTGCGTTGATTTACCTCAAGGGTCACGCAGCTGAACTCGGACTCTCTTCGCCTTCACAGTTCTATTATGTGACAGGTCTCCTCAGCTCGTTCCTCGACAACACCCCTACAGCCGTGGCATTCTACGAGGTTGGCTGTGGTCTCGGACCTGACTTCCCAGAGGCTATGGGCGCAAATATGCTCAATATGAAAGACTGCGCATTCCCTGAACTTCTCCTTCAGGCAATCTCAATCGGTGCTGTATTCTTCGGTGCAATGACCTACATTGGCAATGGCCCTAACTTTATGGTTAAGTCCATCGCTGAGGAGAGCGGAATCAAGATGCCTTCATTCTTCGGCTATATGATTAAGTTCTCACTTATCGTCCTTCTCCCTGTCTATATCCTTATCCAGGTGCTCTTCATCTGGTTGCCAACCATAATGTAACCATTTAATTCATAATGTTATGAAATATACAATACATTGTCTGAAAAACTACGCTACTTTCCGTGGACGTGCCAGCCGTAAGGAGATGTGGTGCTTCGCACTGTTCTCAATCATCATCTTCGACATTCTGGCTTTCATTGACACCCTGTTCCTCGCCCCTATAGATTTGGGACAAGTAGGTATTTTTATCGAGTCAATCATTTCCGGTTTATCAGTGCCTTACCTCGCACACTACTACGAGCTGCACCCTGAAGAAACCGGTCTCAGCATTCTCCCAACCATCTGGGGTTTGGCTATGCTCATACCAACGATTGCCGTTGAGGTTCGCCGTCTGCACGACATCAACCTCGGCTGGATTCACTTCCTTCCTACCTTTGTTCCTATCATAGGTTGGATTTGGTGGATAGTCTTCGGCTGTATCCGTGGCTCTGAAGGTGTCAACAAGTACGGTGACAAGCCAGAAATCTAAACGTAAAACTTACTTCTATCAATATCTAACCTTAGCGGGAATGCCGCTAAGGTTAGTTTTTTTGAAATGCAAAACACAAAACAAAAAATCAAACCCTACGTCCTTCCTGCCGCCATTATCCTCGGCATTCTGCTCCACGACTTTTGCGGCCGTGCAAGTTTCGTAACCCCCTACATTATTTTTTCCATACTCGTCTTCTCGTTCACCTCTGTTGATATTTTCTCGCTGAAACCCAGTTGGATGGACCTCATTCTCGCACTTTTCCAGATTGTCGTCAGCCTTGGCGGCTACATTCTTGTAATGGCAACAACCCGTAATACCATAATTGCCGAAGGAGTGCTGATTTGTGTCCTTTGCCCTGTAGCGTCATCGGTCGCCGTAGTCTCGTGTATGCTTGGAGCCAACCGTGTGCGCGTAACTACATACACTATGATAGGCAACCTGATGGTAGCATGCGTTGCCCCTGTAGTCTTCTCTTTTATAGGCGTTCAGCAAACGATGCCTTTCCTCGACTCTTTCCTGCTTATTCTCAAGCGTGTGGCTTCTGTACTTGCAATACCGTTCTTCATTGCCCTTGCATTGCAATTATGGGCACCTCGTGTAGGCAAAGCCATAGCACGCTACAACGGACTATCGTTCTACCTTTGGGCAACCGCGCTGCTGCTAACACTCGGTCAGACAATAGACTTTATCTTTATCCATGGCGAAGGAAACACAGCCAACATCCTTTGGCTCGGTTTTCTCGCACTATTCTTCTGCGCACTGCAATTTGGTTTTGGCAAACTGATAGGACATCACTTCGGAGACACCATAGCTGGCGGACAGCTGCTCGGACAGAAAAACACCGCCATGGGCATCTGGATGGGCAATATGTACCTAAACCCCCTTTCATCCTGCATTCTTGCCTTCTACAGCATATTCGCAAACCTCTTCAACAGTTGGCAACTATGGTACTACAATAAAAAATAAAGAAAAAAACTTTGTGTTCTCAGTAATTTTTCGTACCTTTGCACCGTCTAACTCATAACCACTATACACAACAAAATAAACCATTATGAAAAAAATCATTCTCCTTGCCCTCGTAATTATGAGCGCAACTTTGGCAAACGGCCAAATCCTCTACAAAATCTCAGGTAACGGCCTGAAAAAAGCATCCTACATCATAGGTACGCACCATTTGGTTGACGAGACTTTCGCCAACACTATCCCAGGCCTTGACAAAGTGATGAAAAGCACGAAACAGGTTTATGGCGAAGTAATAATGTCCAACCTCATGAGTCCTGACACCTTGAAGATGATGCAAGAGGCTATGATGCTTCCTGATGAAACCACCATCAAAGACATCCTTGACCCAGAGCATTACAACAAGCTCAACGAACTGTTACTTGAACTGGTTGGCACCAACCTCGACAACCCTTTGCTATTCTCTTCATTGGGTAAAATGAAACCCGCAGCCATCGAAAACCAGATTGAAGCACTTATGTACCTCAAAGAGTACCCTGGAAAATTCGACCCTAACAAAGGCATTGACATGTATTTCCAAAATCAGGCACTTAAAGAGAGAAAGATAGTGGGAGGTTTGGAATCATGCAAATTCCAAATTGATATGCTTTTAAACTCAATTTCCATCGAGCAACAAGTTGAGTCATTCAACTGCCTACTCGACAACATAGAAGTCGGAAAGAAACAACTCATCGTAATGACTGACGCTTACATCAAACAAGATGCGCAAGGAGTTATAGACGCAATGAACATGAAGTTTGGCAACGAGTGTGACGAACTAAACGAGAAAGACATGGAGAAGATGCTCACGATGAGAAACAACAACTGGCTTGCCATAATGCCTGACATTATGAAGAAAGCCCCTACGCTTTTTGTCGTAGGTTCGGGACACCTTCTTGACGAGACAGGAGTCATCACGCTTCTTCGCAAAGCAGGCTACACTGTAGAGCCAGTCAAATAAACCATGCGACACTTCATTGACGCACTCGCCGAAAACGCCATACAAGGCTACGGCAAAAATATAGACCTGAGCGGACAAACCTACGTTTTCCCTAACCGCCGCGCAGGTCTCTTCTTCACCCGTGCCTTGTCACGCCTGTCAAGGGACGGCAGGGTCATCATACTCCCCCACGTGACGGACATCAACCGTTTCGTGGAAGAGCAGTCTACACTGCGCCGTGCTGACGATACAGAACTCATAATTTGGCTATATAAAGCATACACTATCGTTGCACCATCAGACACCCACCAACTGAAATCCTTCATAGAACTCGGCACTAAAATCCTCCACGACTTCAACGAAATAGACAAATACCTTGTTGACGCACAGACGCTTTTCCAGAACATCAACGACCTTTCGGGACTTACAGCGAACACTGACGAAAGCATCCGCCACTTCTACGACACACTCCTTGCCAAACCTGACGACACTCCCCTACTTTTCCACCAACGCTTCTCAATGCTCTGGAATATAATGTACCCACTCTACGAAACATTCCAGACGCTTCTCCGTGGGCAAGGCATAGCATACGAGGGAATGTTCTTCCGTGACCTATGCAACGCCGAAGATTCGGGTTTTTCGGAGGCACAAATCATATTCGCAGGGTTCAACATCCTGACGGAAAGCGAAAAACGTGTGATTGAGAAATTCACCAACCGCAGAATGGTTTTTGACTATAACGCCCTGCAACGCAAGGACACAGACTTCGACTATCACTCAGCGAACATCCGGGATTTCCGTTTCAACATACCGTCAGACATCAACGAATACCCTTGTATGACATCTGCAGAACAAGGAGATTCCTTGCGTCGCGCGATGTCAGACATAGCAAGAAACAACGACAATGTCGAGGAAAACACAGCTATCGTACTTGCTGACGAAAGTATGCTCATAGAGACGCTAAGCAACCTTCGTGACATCAAAAAAATCAATGTCACAATGGGTTACCCACTCGCAAGCACCCAGATAGCAAATTTCGTCAACCTTGTCATACGAATGCAACTCAGCATAGAGATTGACAGCGACGGCATTGAGAAAATATACCATAAACCACTAATTGACCTTCTCACACACCCCTATCTCAAACTTTACCTAAATGACGAGAGCAACCGCCTTGTAGCAGAAACGACGCAAATTATTTCAAACATACGAAAGAACAACATTTCCCGCATACCTACCGCACAATTGCAATCGCTTGACAAACAGCTTTTCGCACGCAACCACGACACATTCGGCTATCTGCTACAGGTCCTGAACCGATTGAAGGAAAGCATTGACCGACAAGACAATCCCGCCACTGACACAGAAGTCATAGACCACCATTTCGTCCGCCAATACACGACACAAATAGAGAACCTGCGCAACCACCTCTTGTCCGCCGACATATCTGCCGACGAGACCGAAACTTACGCACTTATTCGTAGGATAACCCGTGGAATGAAAGTACAGTTCCGTGGCGAACCCCTTCAGGGACTTCAGGTTATGGGACTTTTGGAATGCCGACTGCTCGATTTCGACAACATAATCTTCGTTGGTTTCAACGACCAATTCGTGCCTGGCAACAACGGCATGACGAACTCCATAATCCCCTACTCACTGCGAAAACCCTACGGATTGCCTTCGCACGAAATCACTAACAGCATCTACGCATACAACTTCTACCGTATGCTGCACCGTTGTCGCCGCCTTGACCTAATCTACACCACCGCCACGAACGAGGATTCAAAGACCGAAGTCTCACGCTTCTACAACCAATTGCGCTACATCCACGGCATCACGATGACAAACGCCAACGCCGCCATCGCACACACCATCGACCAGTCGAAGAACCTGTTCACACCATACTTCGAGCAAACACCTACCGCTCATAGACTCACCCAAATATCCGCTTCATCGCTCAAGAAATTCATCACCTGCCCACTGCGTTTCTATTACGAATACCTGCTAAACCTGAGAGAACAAGACGACATAGACGACACGATATCCGACAGCACTTTCGGCAAACTCCTTCACCGTGCGCTTGAACTGTATTACAAAAAAGTAGGGGAGAACCACCTGCTGACGGCAGAACAATCGTCAAAGCTGATAACGACATTCTGCGAACAGGCATACGCAGAAGTTGTCCGCCAACGTCATAACCGAGGCTACGACATCCTGGCATTCAACTCACTGAAAACCCTAGTTCGACGCATAATCAATTTTGACGAGTCACGAGCAAAGTTCTACGACGTACAAACGGAAGTTGAGTTCACCACCGACTTTGAAGGGTTCAAAATAAAGGCGATTATTGACCGTATTGACAGGATGGAGAGTGGAGAATATGTAGTAATAGACTACAAAACCTCGGTAGATGACACGAAAGCGTCGCTTGACCGAATGTTCTCAATCGACAAAGTCCGCAAATACGACCTTGAGGTTATGCAAGTGCTACTATACTGCGCCATCCTCCGCCGCACGCCAGATTTCGCAAACGCACGACTAATCCCTCAACTATTCAAGATTTACACGTTATCGAAGGAGAAAGACAAGAAAGACTTCACACCAATCCAAACAGAGACCAGTGATGGTGTCATGGAACTTACTGACTATGAAGTGATAATGCCAGAATTTGAGGCACGCATGGCGGAAACCCTAACGGACCTACGCAAATGCCTTGACACGCCATCACTATTCCTCCGCACCGCGGAAAACAGAGACAACTGCAAATACTGTCCCTTCCACGAGCTATGCCTCACGGCTAAATAGAGTGGGTTTATTCACTGAATTGGATTTTCCCCACCCCCTGCCCCCTCCCCAAGGAGGGGAATACCTTATGGGTAATGCCTTGTTACCCAGGGTTTACACCCTGGGCTGATTTATGTCGCTCTTTTAATAAAATCGGCTACACTCAGCATAACCGAAGCAAGCTTCGTTTCTGCTTTCGCTTGCACGATTTTTCAGAGCTTTGAGTTTGCGTGCAAAGTCATCCACACGAAACGTTATAGAGCCTTATTTTCAGAAAAAACACATTCCCAAGGGAAAAACACGTCGTCCAACTCAGGAAAAACACCAATAACCACAAGGCAAAAGCACTATCGAAAAGCATTTGCCCTATTTAACCCGCTGATTTACAGCCCCGAAAAAATACAAAAAAAAAAAAAAAAAAAAAAAAAAGAAAAAAAAAAAAACAAACAAAAAAACACAACCCGAAAAAA
>JAKSNS010000007.1 GCA_024399545.1 Paludibacteraceae bacterium | reverse complement strand
ATTTCAATAATTTCAATAATTTCACCTAAAATCCTGGGGGTATATGTAGCCTTAAATGTTAATAATATTCCATCTACTAAATATGCCTCTCCTCTAAACTCCTATCATTCATGTATATACAAAAAATTTATCCAAATCGGGGAAATTTTTTCCCAAAAATCCCATCTTTCTCGATTTTTTTTGCTAACTTTGCGCACTAATTCCCTACGAATTACATTTTCTTTTTTACTAACTTAATATGTTTAACTCATGAGAAATCATTTATTCTCTCTGCTGACTGCTATCTTTCTGGTAGTCAGCTGCCAATGGGTTGATGCGCAACAGTACCTGTTGAATGAAAACTTCGACGGTATTACGTCAGGAGTTCCCGCAGGTTGGGACGACTCTGACTACGACTGTAGCTCTTCTTACCGTTGGAAGTCTGATCCGGGAGGTCATGGTGGTACTCGAGGATTGCGTTTCAACACTTACAGTGCCTCTTCTGGTACTTACAGTGCTGTCAAGACTCCTGTCCTCAATCTCAACCAGGCCTATGTCCTCCGCTTCTGGTATTGTAACTACAATGCAGGTACTTTCCAGGTATTCATTTCCACTGACGGAGGTGCAACCTATCCAACTGCGTTGACCCAGCAGCTCACCTCTGCCGTTGACGGCGAATGGAATGAGGTGGAGGTTTCGTTGTCTGCCTACGTTGGGCAGTCTAACGTCCGTATCGTCTTCTATGGCGTTTCCAACTACGGTACGAAACGTCAGTACCTTGATGACGTGAAAGTTGAGACCGCTCCTCAATGTAAGGCCCCTACCGGACTCTACGTCTCGAACTTAACGACAAACTCCGCAACACTCAACTGGGGTCTCACCGCTGACGGTGACGTCCCTTCTGTTTACCAGTTGACTGTCAACGACGAGCATGGCACCACAATCGTCACTGACAACAACGTCCCTGGCACAGACATTACTTACGCCTTGACTGGCCTTACCGCCAACACGACTTACTCTGTATCAATGCGTGGTGACTGCGAAGCATCTTATAGTGGCTATTCTACTTATGCTTCATACACTTTCACTACTGCATGTAACACAATGTCAGTCCCTTATACCGAGAACTTCGACGGTCTCTCCGGCATTCCTGACTGTACCACCTCTCTCAATGCATCAATTGAGACCAGCACCAAGTACGGCACCTCCGGCAAATCGCTCAAACTCTCGGCCACGGCCAGCGAAAGCGCTTTCATGATCTTCCCTTCACTCAACCATGCCGCTAACGACATCGAAATGGGATTCTTCGCCAAGAGCTCTATTTCCACTGCCCTCACCTTCATGGTTGGTATAGTTTCTGACCCTGCCGACATCGAGGGTACTTTCGAGCCTCTCTACATAGACTCGATACCTAACAACACCGCTTGGCACGAGGTTCGCATGAACACATCCCTGGCTTCCGTCTCTATTGCTCCTGTGCAGATGTGCGTCTTCATCGGTAGCGGCAAAGCCGGCTCTCTTTTTATAGATGATGTGAACATCCACGCCATCCCTTCTTGCGTGCGTCCTGAGCAGTTCCGTGCTTACAACCCTACTTCAAGCTCGGTTGACCTCTCCTGGACAACTTCCCTCGCTTCGAACCACATTATTGATATAATGGCTCCTGACGGCACTTGGTCTTCTGTCACTGCCACTACCAATCCTTACACAGTAACAGGCCTTCAGGCTAACAGCCAGTACTCTTTCCGCCTCCGCGCCCTCTGCGCCCCTGGCGACACCTCTGAGTATGCTTCGGCAACTGTCACTGCCAAGACTCTCTGCGCTCCTCTAACGGTCGCTACTTGGACTGAGGGTGCCGAGACGACTGCCGGTTCCGACCTCCCTGACTGCTGGATATACGGTTGGTTCAACCGTCCTACCTCTGGTACCTCTTACGACCAGCCATTCCAGACTCAGACTGCTAATGTCCACAGCGGAACACGTTCGTTCCAGCTCCGCGATATGACTTCCGGCGCAGTCTCTTACCTGACTTCTCCAGGCTTCACTATCGACCAGCCTAACGTATATCAGGCTTCGATTTGGGTTTATCGTCCATCTGGTACAAGTAGTGTCGGTGAGGGTCTCCACCTCTTCGCAAGCAACTCGCCTGACGACATCACCGGTGCTCAGGATCTCGGCTTCATCAACCGTTGCGCTGGCAACGCTCCTGTCGAGGTTCTCGAAGAGGGCACTTACGGCGGTTGGTTCAAATATACCTTCCCTATCGCCAAGACCGGTGTCGTTTACCTCATCATCCAGGGTGAGTCTAAATATGGTGCTGCTACCAACTTCGACGATGTTGCCGTAGAACTCGCTCCTACTTGCCTCACTCCTGGCGACATTACTATAGGTGCTGTCTCTCCAAACAACGACGTTACCATCAACTGGACTGCAGGTGCAAGCGGTGAGACTTCTTGGATTCTCGCTTACGACCTCAAGGTTGGAAACACCGTAGTGGCTTCTGACTCTCTCCAAGTCTCTTCGCCTAACTACACATTCACCAACCTCTCGGCTGCTACAACTTACTCAGTCAATGCCCGCGTTTACGCTGTCTGCTCTCCTACAGACATGTCCGAGCCTAAGAATTTCCGTGGCTCGTTCAGCACCCCTTGCGGCGTAATCACAGCATTCCCTTACGTTCAGGATTTCGAGGAAGGCACTGTCCCTCCTAACTGCTGGACAAACCAGGTTGTTGCTACAACCTCAAGTGGTACCGCAAATGCTTGGCAATCATCCTCAACTTACAAACACTCTGGCACATATTCAGCTTACATCCCTGACAAAAGTGCTGGAGCAAAGACCGCCCTCACAACTGGCGAGCTGAACTTCACCGACCCTAACGGCTATCAGGTTTCATTCTGGATGTACCGTCAGAGCACTTCTTACCAGTCTAAGGTTGACGAGGCAATCCACGTATTCGTCTCTCCTTCTGACAGCCTTGACGAGGCTACAGCCGTTGAACTTGGTGTCGTTAACGCACACTACCTCAACGCTCCTGCCGAGGCTGCTTCTGGTTGGTATCAATACACATTCGACATCCCTACATCGGTAACTGGTTCGCAGTACGTTTCGTTCTGCTACCATAACCAGTATGGTTCAGGCTCATACATCGATGATGTAATGATTCGCCCTGCTCCTACTTGCCGTGACATGGCTAACCCTGTTGTTATTGACATCCAGCCTACTTCGGCTATCGTTATGATTAACGACACATCGGCACATACTTGGGACATCTCTTACGGTCCTTCAGGCACAGCCGCCGGTGCAGGCACAATCGTTACAGTAACCGATACAAACGCTTACACTCTCACAGGTCTCACCCCTAACACCAACTACGACGTTTATATCCGTCGTAACTGCGGTACCGAGTTCGGTATGTGGACACTCACTCCTGTAACGTTCACTGCTATCTGTACTCCTGCCACTGCTACTGTAACAGACGCAGGTGCATACGATGTTACACTCCAGGCTAATGCCAACGAGTGGGAAATCTCTTGGGGTCCTCAGGGCACAACTGCCGCTACTGGCACAATCGTTCCTGTTTCTGGCACCAATACATATACCATGACAGGTCTGACACCTGCTACAAACTATGTATTCTACGTTCGCCACAACTGCTCAGGCGTTTACAGCGACTGGTCTTCTGCAATCAACGTCAAGACAACCATCGTTCCTGACTCTATTCCATTCCAGACAGGTTTCGAGGATGCTACCGACAATAACCAGTGGACAATAGCAAATGGTTCCAACACAACCAACCATTTCGTGTTCGGTACTGATGCCAACGCTGTTGCTTCTGGCTCGCAGGCTCTCTATATCGCAAACAACACAAGTGGAACATACGGTTACAATGTCGGTTCTGCAACCAAGACTTTCGCTTACCGTACAATCTACTTCGGCTCGGGCGTCCACAACGTTTCGTTCAAGGTTAAATGTACAGGTGGTGAGGCTTCTTACGACTTCGCAAGCATAATGCTCGTCCCTGCTTCAGAGACTCTCGCTGGTGGTTCAGGAACTGGTGCTTCAAGCATTGTTTGGCCTAACTTCGTTGAGTTGTTCAACCCTGGTTCGGATCAAAGCCTGAATTACTTCACCCTCGTCCCTGGTGATGCCGATGGTTGGACTACATACAGCAAGGATATCGACATGACGGGTCGTGAGGGTACTTACAACTTCGCTATAATGTGGAACAACGATGGTTCTGTAGGTACTTCAAACTATCCTGTATCTATCGATAACCTCTCCATCAGCCAGGTTACTTGTAACACTCCTGCAGTCCTCTCAAGTGGAACAACCTCTACCGGTACCACGATTACTGCAAATTCGCAGACTGCTACTCAGTTCGAGATTGCTGTAAGCTCTACTCCTATCGACGTATTCGGTACTGTTACTGGTGACATCTATCAGCAAATTACCAGTGACCCAGTAGTACTCACAGGTTTGACTGCAAACACTGCTTACTACTATACTGCACGCGCTATCTGCGGTGTTGGTGATACCTCTAAGTGGGCTGACGCTCAGACAGTTCGCACCCAGTGCGATGCTTACGAGGCTCCTTACACCGAGACATTCGAGGATGCCGGCGCACTCAACTGCTGGTCTTCCAATGGCAACGTTGCTCCTACCCGCAATACGTCTTATCACTATGCAGGTACTGCTTCAATGAAGGTTACTGACGGTGCCGCCGTTTCTCCTACTATCAACGTTACCACGCTTGCTGAGTCTATGCTCAATGGTTGGGCTTACTCAACCACCGACAGCACGGTATTCTCAATAGGTATCATGGTTGACCCTGAGGATGGTAGTACATTCGAGGTTCTTGGTTCCGTACTCATCCCTGCACGCAACACATGGACTGAGTTCACCACTTACTTCAATGCTCTTGAAGACCCAGACTACGAGGACTTCTACAACGCACAGCACTTCTGCATCGTTGCAGGTGCCGACGCTACTGTTTATGTTGATAACCTCTATCTCGGCGACATCCCTACTTGTCCAAAACCTACCGAGACTACCATTACCAACGTCCTTGCCAACACATTCACTATTGGTTGGACTGAGAACGGTACTGCAACTTCTTGGCGTGTTCGCGCTATCCCTGTTGCAGATGGTCAGGCTGTTATCGATACAGTGGTTACTACAAACCCTGCTAACATCGAAGGCCTCAACGCTGCTTCTGCTTACGATGTTGATATCAGGGCTATCTGTTCTGCTGCTGACACTTCTCTCGTAACCAACTGCGGCCGTATCAAGACCACTTGCGACGTTGTCAATACTCCTTACGAGGAGAACTTCGAGTTGATGACCGTTCAGACTATTCCTGATTGCTGGGACAACTCTGGTTCTACCACATCAACCGCTACTTCTACTCCTCACTATGTATGGGGTGTCTATGCACAGGGTGGCAACCAGATGATACGTATGTACAACTATTATGTATCGAGTGGTTATACTGAAATCAAGTCTCCTGTAATCGCTATTGGAGCAACAGGTGCTACTCTCTACTTCGACCTCTGCCATCAGGCTTCAAGTGGCAACATGGATGTTCACATCTCTGCTGACGGTGGTGCTAACTGGACTTCAATTGGCTCTTACGCTAAGACCAACACCTCTACCGACAACTCTGTTCCTCAAGGTTGGGTGACTGAGGAAGTTGACCTCGCAGCTTACGCTAACCAGAACGTCATCATCCGCTTCTCGAACAATGCTAACTATGGCTCAGGTGCTATCTTCGTTGATAATGTAATGGTTCGTGCTAACCTTGCTTGTACTACTCCTACAGCTTTGGCTACTGTCACTCCTGCTACTGCTCATGATGTTCAGATTTCCTGGACTGCCGGTGGCACAGAGACTGAATGGCAGGTTCGCGTACAGAATGCTGCAGGTACTACTTACCAGAACGTAACTACCAACCCTTGCACTATCACTGGCCTCAATGCTGCTTCTAACTACAACATCTCCGTTGCTGCTATCTGCGGTGCTGGTGATACTTCTTATTTCTGTGCTCCTTTAGCAATAGCTACTGCTTGCGATGTTGTCGCTGCTCCTATCAACGAGACATTCGATGCAATGCCAAACAATACCGTTCCTAACTGTTGGGACAACTCTGAGTCAACTTCATCTACCGCTACATCTACTCCTTATTATGTATGGGGTGTTTATTCAGACGGATCCAACCAGATGTTGCGTATGTACAACTATTATGTACAAAGCGGTACTGCCGAAATCGTAACTTCTGCTTATGACCTCACTGGCTCAGCCAACGGTTATGTCCTCAAGTTCGACTATTGCCATCAGGCTTCTTGCGGCGCATTCGATGTCGAGATTTCGAACGACTATGGCGCAAACTGGAATACCATCGGTTCTTACTCTAACAACAGTTCTAGTACAAGCTACTCAGTACCTGGCGATTGGACTACGGTAACCTATCCTTTGAGCAACTACATTGGCGATACCATCCTTTTGCGCTTCTTTGCTAACGCAAACTATGGTAATGGTGCCATCTTCGTTGACAACTTCCGTCTGCTTGAGGCACGTGCTTGCGCTGACCCAATCGACTTCAGTGTCAATCCATCTGACACATTCGCTACAGTCACAATCAACGACCCTGCCGCAGGTCACACCCAGTGGCAGTACGTGGTTGTTGCCGCAAATGCTGACACTACAGGCATTGAGCCTATCCTTGTTGATACCAATGCGTTCACACTCACTGGTCTTACTTCTTCAGCAACTTACGACATCTATGTACGTGCTTATTGCGACCCTGTAGAGCAGTCTAACTGGTTGACCAAGTCATTCCAGACAACTGCTTCACCTGCTTCGTTCCCTTACATCTGTCAGTTCACTGACTCTGCCGAGAACGCACAGTGGATGGTTTATGTGAATACTTCGAGTCCTGGATGTGCATTCACTGTAGGCAACGACCCTGCTGCACTTAGCCCAGGTCAGCCTGCTGCTCTCTATGTATATGACGGTAGCGGTTATGGCTATAACACAGGCGTCTCTACATCAACAGGTGCATTCCGCCTCTTCCGTTTCGAGCCATCGCAGTACAGCCTCTCATTCCTTTGGAAGTGTACTGGTGGTGAGGGTAATTACGACTATGCACGTTTCTATTTAGTTCCTGCTTCTGAGGAAATCTACTTGCCTTCAACAGGTTCTTACTCTTCTTCCGGCTGGCCAGCATCATTGATTCCACTGGATGGCGGAACCAAGGTCAACCTGGTTTCTTCTCCTGAATGGAACAGTGTTGACATGATCCTTGATATGACTAACCGTGCAGGTTCATACTACCTTGCATTCATCTGGAGCAACGATGGTTCTATGGGTACATCTCAATACCCTCTTGCTATCAATGATATCGAGATTTCTGAACTTACTTGTCTCTCACCTGCAAACATCTCAATACCTGATTCTACAATCACATTGACTTCTGCAGTTGTCAATTATGATGACCCTAACGGTGCTGGTACTAACGTTCGCTGGTGGATTAATACTACAGGTTTACGCAACGACACTCTCCAGACAGGTGTTGTTAATGCTTCTCCATTCACTATCAGCGACCTCACCTCTTCTGTGAAGTACTATCTCTTCATGCAGGCTGAGTGTTCTGAGACTGAAATCTCACCTGTTGCCAAGGCCACATTCCGTGCTGCTTGCGACGTAATCACCACATTCCCATTCACTGAGGACTTCGAGGCTCCTGAATTCCCTGCTCCATGTTGGGAGAACATTTCCCTCTCTTCTGGTGACTACTATGGTGAGGATTACCCAGGTATCTGGTATCGTTATTCTACGACTTATTCTTCTTCATACATGAATGGCTTTGGTTGTGCTAAGTTGGACGGCGAGGTTGGTGCTTCGGCAATCCTCTCTACCCCTCCAATCCAGTTCCAGGCTGACCGTGAGTACCACATGTCATTCTACATGTACCGTGCCACAACTTCTTACTACACGGATTATGTTAAGGTTTATCTTTCAGATAGTCAGACCTCTATCGCAGGTGCTACTCTCCTGAACCATACTGTATGCTATGACCCTCAGACATTGTCCTCAGGTCCTGTACAGATAAGCTTCGACCTTCCTTCAGGCATCAGCGGCAACAAGTACATCGTATTCTACGGTATGTACAACAACTATGGTTATGTTTATATTGACGACATCAACATCGATATTTACCCAACCTGCCGTGACCTCAACAGTGTTGCCGTAGAGTCAACTACTGCTACCACAATGACTGTTTCGGCTGATATGGGTCCTAACCATCAGGGTGTAATCTTCGCATACGCTCCTGCAACTGCTGCTTCTGTTGCCGACACTATCGGTTCTGTTTATTCTACTACAGGTACTGCCGTTATCCAAGGCCTCACCGCAGGCACCACTTACAAGGTTTATGCTCGTGGCGTTTGCTCAGAGACTGACTCTACCGCTTGGACTGACGCAATTACTGGAACCACGATGGCTTCTGACTGCTTCGAGCCTCAGAACCTCCATATCGTTGGTATCGTTGGCCCTACAAGTGCTACACTCGCTTGGGGTGGCGCCCCTGACGCAACCGGTTATGAGTATCAGTGCATCGGTACCTCTATCGTTGACACTATCGTGAACGATACAGTGGTTCTCACTGGCCTTACTCCTCGTACCGGTTACAACTTCCGTGTACGTACATTCTGTCTGACTGATACTTCCGCTTGGGTTTCCCTCAGCTTCACTACTCCTACAGTCCCTGCAGAACTTCCATACTTCTGTGACTTCGAGGATGCAGTTATTGCTAACCTCTGGGAACTCAATGAGGGTGGTACTCAGTATAATGAGTTCATAGTAGGCTCTGCTACATCTAACAGTGGCTCTATGTCACTCTATATCACTGACGATGGCAGCAGTTGCTCTTATTCGATAATGGATGCTACTTCGTTTGCATCACGTCTGTTCCAGCTCAATGTTGGTCAGCAGTATGCTTACAGTTTCGATTGGAACTGTACTGGTGAGAGCTCTTACGACTACGGCCGTGCATTCCTTGTTCCTGGCAATGTCACTCTCAATCCTGGCACTCTGCCTACTGGCATTTCTTCAGGTATTGGCGTGCCTAACGGTTGGATTGCTCTCGACAACAACACAAGGTTGAACCAGAGTTCCGGTTGGCAGACCCTCTCTGGTACTGTAACCGTACCTGCTGATGGCAACTATAACTTGGTATTCTTGTGGCACAATGATGGTTCAGTATTCAACGTTCCTCCATTGGCTATCGACAACATCCAGTTCGCTGCCCTCACTTGCTCGCAGCCTACTGTATCTGTAATCGCCGAGACAGTAACCGAGACTTCTGCACAGTTCGTTGTCAACAACCCTAACGATAGCAAGGACTTCATCTACTTCGTTAGCCAGGGTTCTCTTGCTGACGCATTCTTCTCTGACACTGTAGCAGGTGACGGCACTGATACTGTCACAATCACTGGCCTTGCAGGTTCTTCTTCATATAAGATTTATGTGAAGGCAGTCTGCGGTGTTGGTGACGAGTCATTCGTTGTAACAGAAACAGTCCGTACTGCTTGCGGTACTTCAACTCTCCCTTATAACGAGGGCTTCGAGGAGCTTCCTACATCTTACACCAGAGGCATGATTGAGACGATTTGCTGGAGTGCGCTCAATGCTTCTCAGTCTTCATCTACTTATCCTTACTACAGGGCTTCAACATCTTATGCAACTGAAGGCAACCAGACATTGCAGACTTACAGTAGCAACTCTACTGACCTCTATCTCCTCTTGCCTTCGTTCGGTGATGTGGCTACTTGCCGCGTATCGTTCGATTGCGCTTACGAGAGCCTCACTTCGTCTGGTACCTTCTATGTTGGTTACCTGACTAACCCTGTTGATCCTACATCGTTCGTAAACGTCTATTCAGCCGCTTCGCAGTCTGGTTCGACTTATACTATGGAGTCTCATGTCGCTGACATCGCAGGTATGCCTGCAGGTTCACGCATCGCCTTCAAGTACAGCCAGGGTGGTTCAAGCAACTATTATGGTTGGTTAGACAACATCCGCGTATTCCAGCTTGTTCAGGGTCCTACTTACGCTGATACAATCTGCAACGGTCAGCCTTACGCTAACTACGGATTCAACGTTCCTGCTGCCAACATCCAGGTTGGCGACAACACGTTCACCCGTACCAAGACTGGTGTAGCTGGTGCTCCTGATACTGTCGTTACTGCAAACGTTTATATGTATCCAAGGTTCGATGAGATGATTTACGATACGACTTGCGCAGGTCAGCCTTACAACGGCCACGGCTTCTCTATCCAAAGTCCTACGACCCGTACATATCAGAAGTCTGCAGGTCAGTCTTCTGCTGGTTGCGACTCTACTGTAATGCTTGTCCTTACCGTCGTTCCTACTTACCATGAGGTATATGACACTATCTGCGAGGGTCAGTCATACATGTTCGGTGGTCAGACCTTGACTACTACTGGTGATTACACCAATGTAGTTACGTCGCCTTATGGTTGCGACGATACTACTATGTTGCACCTCAATGTCGTTCCTACACAGTTCTCTACTTATGAATCTATCTGTAAGGGTACTACATTTATGTGGCATGGCAATAGCTACAACACTGCCGGTACATACACTTGGAATGGTCAAGGCGCTCACGGTTGTACGACAACCGAGACCCTCTACCTCACTGTCCTTGATGGTGACTCTACAGCAAGCGTGACTATTTGCCAAGGTGCTAGTTATCAGTTCCAGGATACTGTGATTACCACCCCTGGTACTTACACCCGCTCTTACTATGATCCACAAATTGATTGCAACATTACAATCACTCTTACCGTTACTGTTGACCAGATGCAGCCAACACACCATTATGATGTTGCTTGCGAAGGCAAGCCATATTATGGTTATAGTGTAAGTGGTGTTACTATTACCAAGGATACCGTCATTGTCTTCAACACTAAGACTATCGATGGTCAGTGCGACTCTGTATCGTATGTCCACTTGACATTCCGTGCTACCGCCCATACTGATACTACTGCCGAAGTCTATGGTGAAACATTCACATGGCATTACAACACTTATAAAGCAAGTGGTGATTACTCTGATACTATGTATTCTGTAGAAGGTTGTGACTCTATCGTTACTCTCCACCTCATCCTCCATGGTGATGGTGTTGATAACGTAGCTGACGTTAATATGAGCATCGTTCCTAACCCAATCAACGCTGGTGCTACCGCATTCGTTTACGGTGAGTTCGGTGAGGTTGAGAAGGTCGAAATCCTCAATAACTTCGGTCAACTTGTTGATTCGTTCGTTCCTGATACTTATCCTATCGAGGTTAACGGTATCACAGCTTCAGGTCTCTATTACGTTCGCGTAACGACCAAGTCTGGTTCTGTTCATCTCCAGAAGCTTATGGTTAAGTAATCATTAACTGACTTTCTATTTAGGGCGGCACTTTTTGGTGCCGCCCTTTTTTGTATAGCACTATAACGTTTCTTATTTTTGATGCCAGAGGTATCAGATAAGATAGCCGCCATTCCTATTGCTGGTAAACTGCATTACAATTTCTCCTGGGACACCCAAAGACACAACAATTCATATTATATATATCATTGCTTTTGTGTCTATTTTTTTATGAAGAAGGAGGGGTGGCAAATTTGAAACTGTATCTGAATCACTGTAATCAAGAGGCTAATCTTGCAGATTGTAAATATAGTGATTTCGGTAAATGTCGAAAATTAATCTGTAATCGGGAGAATATAGGGCGACAACTCATCAAAAAATGGGATGTAGGAAATTTTGGAAGTTAAGTTTTAACATTTCGTCTCGGGATCTGCTAAATCAGGGCTACGTTCATCCTTCGGTGCTGCTCCGTTCGGGCTACGTTTTTTTTACGTTATGGATAAGAATTATATTAATTGTGACATTTGCGGTATTTTGCATATTTTATGAAAGTTGGCGGTTACAGTTCTGCAATTGCCGTGTCACATTATTAGAATTAGAAAATCTAGAATTGAATGTATATAAAAAAATAAGAGGTGCTTATTAAGCACCTCTTATTTTTTGTCAGGAAGAAACCGATTAACGCTTTTCAGCGATACGTGCAGCCTTACCTGTAAGTTTACGCAGATAGTAAAGTTTTGCGCGACGTACTTTACCAATCTTGTTAACTTCAATGTTCTCGATAAAAGGTGAGTTCATAGGGAAAATACGCTCAACACCTACGTTATCGGAAATTTTGCGAACAGTAATACGCTTAGCATCGCCGTGACCAGCAATCTTGATTACGACTCCGCGGTATTTCTGAATACGCTCTTTGTTTCCCTCCTTGATACGGTAGTCAAGTGTGATTGTGTCACCACTCTTGAATTTAGGGAACTCTTTTTTCTCTCCTGCGAAAGCAGCTTCCGCAATTTTGATTAAATCCATGTCCAATGGTTTTTAAGAGTAAATACTGGTGCAGCATTCACAGGCATCTCTATTCCTGTCAGCGGCTACACGAAAAATATGCCATTAATTAATGAGCCAATTTGAATACGACAGGTACCGTGAATTTACAGTGTACTGCCTTTCCACGCTGTTTGCCAGGTTTCCATTTAGGCATTTTTGAGACGAGACGGATTGCCTCGGCGTCAAGTGATTTGTCAGCGGAACGAAGGACTACAACGTCGCCAACGGTACCGTCTTTGCGGACAGTGAACTGGCAGATTACCTTACCCTGGATACCCATTTCCTGAGCCATAACTGGGTAACGTATGTTGCTTTGGAAATATTTCATCATAGCCTCAGTACCACCAGGGAATGATGGTTGCTCCTCAACTACTTGGAAAATCTTATCTTCCTCTTCCTCCTCTGCCTCTACGATTGTAGGCTGTTGGACAATCTGTTGTGCAACCTTCTGGTTATCCTCAGAGGAGAAGTTTGTTGCGTCAACTTTCTTGTTATCATCAACGACGGTGATTTCCTCGATGACTTCCTCAGGGATTTCCTCTGGTTCTGGAGGTGGGGGAGTCTCTTCTTGCATTGTCTGTTCAATATCCAATTCCTCTTCAAATTCGTTGGTCAGGATGTCTGTGATTTCAGCCACGACAATCTCAGATTCAGTCCACTCGAAGGCGAAATAAATGAGAGATAAAGACATTACGAGACCAATAAGCACGTAAGTTAGGCGCTTGTCTTCGAGATTTGCACTCTTTGATTTTTTTAATTCCATAATAGTATTCTATTGTTAATCAAAACATTAGTACCGTCCAATATAGGGACGGGGACTCTGTTGATTTTATTTGCGAAACCCAGTACAAAAGTACTACTTTTTTTCCTATTGGCAAAGGCTTTTTCGATTTTTTTTCGGTTTTTCTCGCAAAAGTGTCAGACGTTGAACCTAAAGTGCATAACATCACCATCTTCCACTATATAATCCTTGCCTTCGACACCTAGTTTGCCTGCTTCCTTGACGGCAGCCTCGGAACCGAGGGAGATGTAGTCTTCGTACTTGATAACCTCAGCGCGGATGAAGCCTTTCTCGAAGTCGGTGTGGATTACGCCAGCACACTGTGGGGCTTTCCAACCGTCGCGGAACGTCCATGCCTTAACCTCAAGCTCACCTGCGGTGAAATAGGTGCGAAGGCGGAGGAGCGAATATGCGGATTTGATTAGTCGTGACACGCCAGACTCCTTCAAACCAAGTTCCTCAAGGAACATCTGACGCTCCTCGTAGGTTTCAAGTTCGGCAATCTCGCTCTCGATCTTTGCGGCAACGATCAAGACCTCAGCGTTCTCGTTCTTGACAGCCTCGCGTACCTGCTCGACGTATTTGTTGCCGTTGACCGCACTTGCCTCGTCAACGTTGCAGATATACATTACTGGTTTGGCGGTGAGGAGGAAGAGTTCGCGGGCAATCTTTTGGTCGTCTTTTGCGTCGAATGTGACTGTGCGAGCGGCTTCGCCTTTAGAAAGTGCTTCTTGGAACTTCAGCAGAACCTCATAGACCTGCTTCGCCTGTTTGTCGCCGCCTGTCTGTGCTTGTTTTTGTACTTTCTGGATGCGTTGCTCAATGGTCTCAAGGTCTTTTAGCATAAGTTCAGTGTCGATAATCTCTTTGTCGCGTACTGGGTTCACGCTTCCCTCTTCGTGAATGACATTGTCATCATCGAAACATCTAAGCACATGGAGTATGGCGTCGGTTTCGCGGATATTGGCGAGGAATTTGTTGCCAAGACCTTCACCCTTGGATGCCCCTTTGACCAGTCCGGCGATGTCAACAATCTCGACAGTTGCAGGTACTATGCGTGAGGGATGTACAAGTTCGGCAAGTTTTGAGAGTCGCTCGTCAGGGACGGTAATCACGCCGACGTTTGGCTCGATTGTACAGAAAGGAAAATTAGCTGCCTGAGCCTTGGCGTTTGAGAGGCAGTTGAAGAGAGTCGATTTGCCTACGTTTGGCAGACCGACGATTCCACATTGTAATGACATAGGTTGGTTCTATTAATTATGTTTTTATGTTAGAGGCGTGTGGTTCAAGATTGGACGATTTCGTCTCATTTTAACCTTAAAATTTCTGGAATAATTTGTTCGGGAGTTCCTTGGCCGACGATTTGCCCGCCTTTCTTGCCAGCGTCAGGGCCGAGGTTAATAACCCAGTCAGCCTGTCGTATGATGTCAAGGTTATGCTCGACGACAAGCACGGTGTTGCCTTTGTTGACGAGACGCTGCAACACGGCGGTGAGAATCTTTATATCCTCGAAGTGCAACCCCGTTGTAGGCTCGTCCAAAATATAGAGAGTCCTGCCGGTATCCTTCTTGGCAAGTTCGGTGGCAAGCTTGACGCGTTGGCTTTCGCCGCCAGAGAGTGTTGTGCTGCTCTGCCCAAGTTTGACGTAGCCCAAACCAACGTCTTGCAGGGTTTTCAGTTTGCTTATGAAAAGCGGCATGTTCTCGAAAAACTCGACGGCTTGGTTGATTGTCATGTCAAGAACGTCGGCTATAGATTTTCCTTTGAAGCGGACTTCGAGGGTCTCCTTGTTGTAGCGTTTGCCTTCGCAAACCTCGCAAGGCACGAAGACATCAGGCATGAAATTCATCTCAAGGCGCTTGTAACCCATACCGCCGCACTCCTCGCATCTGCCTCCTTTGGCGTTGAACGAAAAACGATTAGGCTTGTAACCCCTTGCCCTTGCCTCGGGTAAAGTGGAGAAAAGCAACCTTATGTCGTTGAACACGCCAGTGTAAGTGGCTGGCGTTGAGCGTGGGGTACGCCCGATAGGGTCTTGGTCAATCATAATGACCTTATCAATATTCCCGGTACCCTCTATGCTGTCGTAAGGCAGAGGTTTCTCCTTTGAACTATAGAAATACGAGGTTAGGATTGGACGCAGCGTGGCGTTGACCAAAGAAGACTTGCCACTGCCCGAAACACCGGCAATGCAGACGAACTCACCCAAAGGGATGTCCAACGTGACGGATTTCAGGTTGTTGCCCCTCGCACCTTTCAGCACCAAATGCTTGCCGTTGCCTTTGCGCCTAACCTTTGGAATATCAATCTTACGAACACCGTTCAGATACTGTGCCGTTATAGTTTCCGCGCCGAGCATCTTTTTGAGAGTCCCTTGGAATACCACATTGCCACCTAAACGACCCGCACCAGGACCCATGTCAACAATATAGTCGGCTGCACGCATCATCTCTTCGTCATGTTCGACGACGATAACCGTATTGCCGACGTCCCTCAACTTTTTGAGGGATTTGATAAGCCTAAGATTATCGCGGTTATGCAAACCTATGCTTGGCTCGTCGAGGATGTACAACACGTTGACCAACTGACTGCCAATCTGGGTGGCAAGCCTGATGCGTTGGCTTTCGCCGCCAGAGAGCGTGCCAGAGGGACGACCGAGTGTAAGATAACCCAAACCAACGTCAAGAAGAAACCTCAGTCGCGTCTTTATCTCTTTGATAATCTCTTTGGCGATAGTCTTCTGACGCTCGTCCATAGCTTTCTCAATCTTGTTGAGCCAGTCATAGAGGTCGTCAAGTTGCATTTGCTGAATCTCGGCAATGTTCTTCCCCGCTATTTTGTAACTTAGCGCCTCATCGTTTAGCCTTGCGCCAAGGCAATGAGGGCAAACGGCATGAGAATAGTAGTCTTGCGCCCACTTTTGGGCAGTCTCGTTGCCTTCCTCTTGTTGAAGTTCTATATAGTGTATCAGTCCTTCGTACTGTGTGCTGCTTACCCCTTCGTCGCTTTGCAGATAGACGTTTTCAGTCGTACCGTTCATTATCTCGTCCATTCCTTCGGGTGGTATCTGGAGGATTGGTGTGTCAAGGGTGAAGCCGTGTTTGGCGGCAATTGACTCAATCTGGCGGAAAATGTAGTTGCTCTTTTTTTTGCCTAAAGGCTCAATGCCACCGTCGGCGATGCTCTTCCTGACATCGGGTATAATCTTCGCCATGTCGATGATGTTGACGAAACCAAGTCCCTTGCATTTAGGGCAAGCACCTTTTGGCGAATTGAATGAGAAATTGTGAGGCGCAGGCTCGCTGTAGGAGATGCCTGTGTCAGGGTCCATAAGGTGGCGAGAGAGGAAACGCACACTCTCAGTCCCCTTGGTCATAATCATAATCACGCCGTCGCCAAGGTCCATGGCCTTGCGGACGCTTTTCTTCAGGCGTTCAGCGTCGTTGTCACGGACTATCAGTTTATCCACAACGACTTCTATGTCGTGGTTCTTGTACCTATCAACCTTCATCCCTGCCCTGACTTCGTCCATCACACCGTCAATCCTGACGTTTAGATACCCTTTTTTGCGGATAGTCTCAAAAAGATCCTTATAGTGTCCCTTGCGGTTGCGCACCACAGGGGCAAGAAGGTAAACAGGTTTTTGGTCATACTCCTTGCGAATGACGTCAAGAATCATCTCCTCAGTGTATTTGACCATTTTCTCGCCTGTCAGGTAGCTATACGCAGTTGCAGCCCTCGCATATAGGAGTCGCATGTAATCATAAATCTCGGTGACAGTCCCCACCGTGGAACGTGGGTTGCGGTTGACGGTCTTCTGCTCGATGGCTATTACAGGGCTGAGGCCGCTGATGTGGTCAACGTCCGGGCGGTCAACATTGCCAATGAAATTCCTGGCGTAGGCTGAGAAAGTCTCGATGTAACGCCTCTGGCCTTCGGCGTAAATAGTGTCGAAAGCCAACGACGACTTGCCACTACCGCTGACTCCAGTTATAACAGTGAGGGAATTGCGGGGGATTTCGACATCAACGCCCTTCAGGTTGTTGACCCTTGCTCCTGATATTTCGATTTTCTTTGCCATTTAGGGTGGTTCTATTAATTAGATTTTTTAGGTTACGGACGAATGGTTCGTGATTGGACTTTTTTGAATTTTGCTGACTTGCATATAATAGAACCACCCTTTACTCGGTTACAATTAGTTCTTTAGGCTTGATGTGGCTAACGATGTGCGATGGCCCTACCAACATAAGCGTACCAATGATTAGCATCCCAGCATTGAGCGTAAGCCACCATACGATAGGCAATGACACAGGCACATAATCCACATAATAGGCCGTAGCGTCCAAAGGGAAAGCCTTTGTGAAATACTCTATAGCGATGAGTGACAAGCCTATGACGTTGCCCCACAGCATGCCTCGCAAGATGAGGTAAACGGATTGTGTGAGGAATATGCGCCTTATGTTGCGGTTCGTCGCTCCAAGTGCCTTAAGTAGGCCTATGGTTTGCATCCTCTCCAATACAAGTATCAGTAAACCGGAGATTATGCAGAAGCCAGACACAAGCATCATCAGTATAAGGATAATTGCGGCATTAGTATCCAACATGGCGAGCCACTCGAAAATCTGCGGCACTTTGTCGGTGATAGACTCGACGGCGTATGGCTCGCCGTCCTTGGCAAGCACCTCGAAAACTTTGTTCTGCGTATAATCGAGTTTGTCCCAGTCGTTAACCAGCAATTCCAACGCATTGCATTGGGTGTCGTTCCATCCGTTCAACTGCCTAATCACGGAAATATCGGTGAGGATATAGAGTTTGTCGTATTCGGAAAATGTGGTTTCGTAAATACCCCCTACGGTGAACCTGCGTGCCTTGAGCCTGTCGCCGACGAAATATATATTGAACCTATCGCCCATCGCAAGTCGCATTTGGTTTGCCATCTTGCGACTGATTATCGCCCAATTGCTTATTCCACCAAGCGAGTCAATAGAACCATCGACCATCCTGTTGCTGAAGAAATCCCAGCAATAAGTGTCGTCAACCCCTTTGAGTATTACACCTTGAAAGGCGTTTTTTGCCTCGATTATCCCTGGTTTCCTGCCGATGCGCTGTACCTCAGCAACATTATCAACGTTACGCAGGAGTTGCAGTTGTGACTGGTCAACTTCGATGGGTGTTTCGTCCAATTCGCCGAATCCATCGAAACTTGAAACGATGATGTGACTGCCAAAACCTGTGACTTGCCGTGTCACCTCACGCTTAAAACCCACCACGACGGCAATTGCGATAATCATAACGGCAAGCCCCATTGCAATGCCGGCAATTGCGATACGGATGGCGGGACGTGACATCTCTTCGCCACCGCTAAGTTCGCAGTTGAACCTACGTGCTATGAATGTTTCGAAACGCATCAGTTTTCAAAAAAAGCGTCATTGCACCAATGAGAGAAACGGTACATAGCCCTGCACCCTTCGATAATGAAATCCTCGAAATCATCCGAATCCACCGTGGAATCGTCAATAGGGCACTCGACGATAATGCTCTTCAGTTTCAACCATTCGGCGGCTGGGTGGTCCTTAGGGTATCCCCTTGGCACGCTTTTCAGAGCATCGGCAGACCTGACGAGGTCATTGCCGAAAAAGCGTACGAAATCCTTTTCGTTGAGAATAGCGCGAAGCGTCTCGTGTTCGGTGTCTATGATGTCCCTCAGTTTCTTGATGCCTGCAGAATCAGGACACCAGATACCCCCAGCCAAAACACAGTTGCCAGGTTCGAGGTGCACATAGTAGCCGGAATATTTGCTGCGGTGACCGCCGTTTTTGGCAATGTATGTCCCGAAATGCCTTTTGTAAGGAGATTTGTCCTCGCGGAACCTTATGTCGCGATATATGCGGAAAAGGCAATCCTTTGGCTCAAGAAACTTGATTTCGTCGTCAAATTCGGCTATCCTTTCGATGAGATGTCGTGTAAGTTGCAGCACATCTTGTCTGGCGGCCTCATATCTTTGCTTGTTTTCGGCGAACCATTCACGGTTGTTGTTAACCGCTAAATCCTTTAGGAACAAGAGAGTATCTTTGTTCATGGTAATCCATATTAGAGGGTGCAAAGATAATATTTTTTTCTCACTCTTGCAAGTTTTTTCCCATCAATACATTGTTTTGTGGCGAAAATATTATTTCGCCATCTTTTTTTTGCAAAACAGGTTGCCAATGTCGCAAAAAATAACTACCTTTGCACACTAAATCATTAACAATATGAACATAGCTGTTTTTTGTGCTTCGTCCGATAAAATACCTGCTTCATTCGTAGAACAGGCACGACGTTTGGGCGAGTGGATTGCCACCGAGGGACATACCTTAGTATATGGTGGCGCAAAAGGAGGATTGATGGATGCTGTGGCAGAAGGAGCTGCCGCCAAAGGAGGGGAGATAATTGGGATAATTCCCGATTCCATCGCAGAAAGAGGACGTTCGTCGTCACTTTCCACTTCATTGTTGAAGGTTGCTGATTTGTCAGAGCGCAAGCAGATGTTGATGGAATTTGCGGATGTCGCAATAGCACTTCCGGGAGGTTTCGGGACGTTGGACGAGATGTTCGCCGCAATCTCCGCACGCAAGGTTGGCGAGTCTGAGGCAGTAACCATCATATTCAATCCTGAAGGTTTTTACGACCATCTGTTGGCACATATACGCCATTTCACTGAGATGGGAATAGCTAATCCAGCGTACAATGAATGTTACCGGGTTGCCATGACGATAGACGAAATCACACGGTTGATAGATGCCTTATGTTAAATCTGTATATAATTTGGGATTTTAGCGGAAAACTCGGTGAAATCGAGGACTTCAGCGTGAATTGCTATGGCTTGCTGTTCGCTGCAGGGTTGGCTTTGTCGGGGATGTGGGTTTATAGGAAATTTTTGGAAGAGGGTATGACGGAAAAAGATTTCGAGATTTTCATGATTTGGGGTTTCGTCTGTATGTTCTTGGGTTGCAGGTTGGGACACTGTTTCTTCTACCAGTGGGGTTATTATTCCAAGCATTTATTGGAGATTCTTTTGCCGTTCAAGATAACCGCTGAAGGGTGGAGGTTCATAGGGTACAGAGGATTGGCAAGCCATGGAGGGGCGGTCGGAATGTTCGTGGCAGAGATGATTTTCTGGTGGAGGACACGGCTTGACGTGTGGAAAGTGATGGACATTGTGGCAATCGGAGCGTGCTTGGCTGGAGGATTCATAAGGTTGGGCAACCTGATGAACAGCGAAATAGTGGGTTTGCCTACGGACTTGCCATGGGGTTTCGTGTTCACGGCCGTTGACGATGTGCCTCGCCATCCTGCGCAATTGTACGAATCGCTGTTCTATTTCGTGGAGTTTGGGGTGGCTGCATGGCTGTATGGGAAATTCAGATATAAAGGGAAAATAAGAGCTGGCGGATACTTTGGAGCGGTTGTGTCAGTGATGTTTACGTTCAGGATTTTGATAGAAAAAGTTAAGGAGGTTCAGGAATCATTCGAGAATGAAATGGTGCTTGATATGGGTCAGATATTGAGTATTCCGTTTATTATTGTCGGGGCAGTGATTTTTTTGCTGAAAATTTTACCGAAAAAAGAACGGAAATAGAAAAAAAATCCGTAAATTTGCACGCTAAATATATTCATAGAAATGAGGAAAGGAATAGCAGCATTTTTTATTGTACTCTCGTTGATACTGGTGGGTTGCAAAGAGACTACTTTGTCGGTGATTTCGAGTAGAGCAGTCGTTGCAAACTTCGGGATAAGGAGCAGATTCGACAGTTCGGTGAAGGAGTATTATTTCACCATAGATACGGTGAATCACTTGATATATAACGAAGACTCGTTGGGTTACGGGACGAAAATTGATTCGCTCACGCCGTATATGACGCAGACATTCGCAAAAGTGGTGTTTGACGACACCATAAATTTTTACGTCCAAGATACTGTCTATTTAGACTTCAGCACAACGAGGAAGATGACCGTGACCTCAAGTTCGGGTGACACGGCATCGTATTTTATAACGGTAAATGTACATACTGTGCCACAGGATTCGTTCGTATGGAACAAAAGTTACGACCTTGGAGCGGGTGTCATAGAAAAACAAAGGGCAGTGATGACGGATGATGAGGTGATTTATTGGATGATGAAGAGTGGCGGCCAATTGGGTTTGATGAGTTCGACGGATGGCGTGAACTGGGTTGAGGAGAACGTGACAGGTTTGCCACAGACGGTAGATTTGGAGCATCTGATAGCGTTTGGCGATGAGATAAACGTGTTGGACGGTAACGATTTGTACTCATACGATGGTGAAAGTTGGGCGAAAAGCCAGACAACCTCAAACATAGAACTGAGGCATTTGCTGTTTACGTTCAATGGCGAGATGTATGCTTTAGGAAAAGGGAATGTGATACTGAAATTGGAAGACGTGGCTTGGAAAACGGCGGCAGAGTTGCAGAGCGGTTTCCCTGTGACAGGCGAGTGTGCGTTCGTGTGCGAGAACACATTCGGTTCGCCTGTGGCATACGTGGCTTGCGGAATAGACGAGACGGGGAAATACCTGCCAGACGTGTGGAGTAGCGAGAACGGTAGTCATTGGGTGAAACTGAATATCAAAGAGACTGTTTGTACGCCAAGGGCAAATGCGGCTGTTATACAGTACGGTAAAGGGTTGTTGATGATAGGCGGAACGACAAAAGACAGCCTCGTGGAGGATAGGATGTTGTTCTCGAAAGATTATGGAATGACATGGCAAGATGCGGATACAGTTTATAAGTTAGACACCAACAACGTAAGAAGTTACAGCATAAGAGAGGGTTTGTCGATGGTGAAGAAAGGTAACGGTGAGGTTTTCGTAATCGGGGGAAGGGACAGCGTTGGGGTTTCGTTGGGAGACGTTTGGCTGGGTTTGCATTATGCGTCAATACCAGGGTTTAAGAAATGAGAGAGATTAGATTGCCATTGTCGAAGAGTGTGGTGGCGCGGTTGGCAATGATGGCGGCTGTCAGTGGGGGAAAGATGCCAGACCCTGGAGGAAGCGAAGACGGCGAGGTGATAATAAAGGCTTTGACGGAAGACGGCGAGAGGATTGATGTTAGGGGGTCAGGCACTGCCGCAAGGTTTGCATTAGCTTGCTATGGCAGCAGGAGGGGAGTAAAGATTGTTGATGGAAATGAACAGTTGAGGCAGAGACCTGTAGGGGCAATAGTTAAAGCGATGAGGAGTTTGGGGGCTAAGATAGATTATTTGGGTTTTGAGGGGAGGTTGCCAGTAAGGATAGATGGCTGTGGTGAAATAGGAAGTGAGGTTGAGGCAGATGCGGGGGAGAGTAGCCAGACAATATCGGCGCTTATGTTGATAGGTGCCGGGAGGGGAATGAGGATAAAATTGAAAGGGGACATAGTATCGCAGACATACATAGAACTGACGAGGAAGTTGATGGAGAAGGCTGGTGTGGTGGTTAAAAGTATGGGGAATGTCATCGAGGTGCATAAGGGTAAGTTTGGATTTGCCGATGAGATTGACCGTGATTGGTCGTCGGCGGTGTTTTGGTACGGAATGGTGGCTGTAGGGGAAGAGGATGAGTTGTTGCTGAAAGGTTTGAAAATGGGGAGTGGTCAGCCGGACGAGAGGGTAGTGAAGTTCTATGAGGAATTGGGCGTTGGGAGCAAAGAGACTCTTGAAGGGGTTATTATACATAGGGTTAGAACACAGTGTGTAGGTTTTTACGAAGATTGCAAGGGATGCCCTGATATGGTGCCTGTACTTGCGGCTACGTTGTGCAGGAGGGGAATAAGGTTTACACTTTGTGGATTGGAGACGTTGGAGAGGAAAGAGAGTCGCCGTGGGTCCATAATGGTCAGGGAGATGGGGAAACTGGGGTATAGGTTGGAGTTCGACGGGGAGAAAATGTGGTGGAATGGCGAACGGTGCCGCAGACAAGGGTTGGCGGATGTTGCGGATGACCATAGGATAGCGATGGCATTAATAGTGGCAGGTGCCGAGATTGGTAATACTGAATGTATAAACAAATCGTATAAAGGTATAGAAACGATATGGAAAAAAGCTTAGAAGAGCGTGTGGCTGAAATCGAGGAGGATTTCGGCGAACTGGGGGAATGGATGGATAAATACCAGTATCTTGTGGAGTTGGGCAAAGAGACGGATACCCTCTGTGAGGAGGAGAAAAACGACGAGACATTGATACGCGGATGTCAGAGTCAGGTCTGGATATTGGCTGAGAGACGTGACGGGAGAATATACTTCAGGGGTGACGGTGATGCCATAATAGTTAAAGGCATAGTGTCGTTGCTGATGAAGGCTGTTTCGGGTTGTACGGTAGAGGAGGTGAGAGGTTGTGACTTCGGTTTCGTGGAGAGGATAGGGTTGCGCGAACACCTGACACCAACGCGGAGCAACGGTGTGCTGTCGATGATAGAGAGGATTAAGCGGTTGGCGGAATGAACAGACTGTACATATTCAACCCTGAACACGACATGGCGTTGGCGGCTTGGTCGGCGAATTACCAGGCACCGGAGTCAACGTTGTTCCTTGCGTCAGACCTGGCGATGTTGCCACGATGGTATGCTGAGAGTGGGGGAGTGGTGTTCAACCGTGGAGACCTGACACCTTTCGATGGTGAAGGTGATAGGTTTGAGATGGTGGAGCCTTGGGGTTGGGATCCTGCTGTCAGACGTCTGTTGATAGTCAACGGCGTAAGCGAAAATATATTGCCTAAAGACGGAAAACTGGAAAAGATAAGGGATTTGTCGCATAGGCGGATAGCCACAAAGGCTATGGATTTCCTGAGAGCGGATTTGAGCGGAAGGTGGGAACTGCCAATGGCGGCAGAGGAGTTGCACAGCGTCGATGAGGTGAGAAACTACTGCGAGAGATATGGGCAGACAGTGCTGAAGGCACCATGGAGCAGTTCCGGCAGAGGAGTTTATTGGACAGATGCCAACTTTACTCAGAGTGTGTCGGGATGGATAAAGAGGGTCATAGATAAGCAAGGTTCGATAATGGCTGAGAAGGCATTGAAGAGAAAAATGGATTTTGCGATGGAGTTCAGGGTAGTTGACCAAAAGACGGAATTTGTCGGTTACTCATTATTTATAACTGAGAAGAGCGGTATGTACAGGGGAAACAGGCTGATGAGTAACGAGGACATATTGGCGGAGTTGGGGAAAAAAGTTGACGTGAAGGAGATTGATGCGGCGAAAGAGAGCCTGACGAGGTTCATAGACGGACACATTGCGCACACATATTATGGTTATATAGGTGTGGATATGTTCATATACGAGGAAAACGGCGAGATGAGGCTGAACCCTGTTGTGGAGATTAACCTGAGAATGACAATGGGTGTCGTGGCAAGGATACTGTATGACCGCTACGTTGCGAAAGGTGTCAAGGGGTTGTTTATGATAGAGCACAAATCGCCGGGAAGGCTTTATGTACACCATCAGTGGCAGAACGCGAAGGAGAAGATGCAGTACGACAGCAACGGCAAAATGACGGAAGGGTATTTGAGCCTTTGCGACGTGACACCGAATACCCTCTACAGGGCAAGCATACTGTTGGGTGATGTGGCGGCAAATTATGAAAGTAAACAGTACAGGTGAGTTCTATAAATTCACCGTAAAAGATAATAAAAAGACAAATAAACTTTTTGGTGTTTTTGAAGTTTCTTTTGGCATCTTGCTGATTGTCAGTCGGTCACAATGCCCGCATTGCTCCCTCCTTCCGCACAGCAATCTGCTCAAAACAAACTTCAAAAGCCCTCAAAATGAATTTATAGAACTCACCTACAGTGATATAATGGACAAATAATATAAATAATTATGGATTTATTAGAACAGATTAAAGAGAGAGCGCAGAAAAATCCACAACATATTGTGTTGCCAGAGGGTAACGAACCTCGTACCCTTGAGGCTGCCAATAATGTGCTGCGTGACAAGGTTGCCAAAGTGACTCTGATTGGTAACCCTGACGAGATTATGAAAATGGCTGGTGAGAAAGGTTTCAGCCATATCACTCGCGACATCATCATTGACCCTGAGAACAACCCCGAGGAGGGCAAGTATGCCAACATACTCTACGAACTTCGCAAGAACAAGGGTATGACCGAGGAAGAGGCTCACAAGAAGACAAAAGACCCTCTGTACCTTGGTTGCCTTATGATCAAGGCAGGTGATGCTGACGGCGAGTTGGCAGGCGCGCGCAACACAACAGGCAACGTGCTTCGTCCTGCATTGCAGATTGTCAAGACTGCCAAAGGTTTCTCGTGCGTCTCCGGCGCAATGATAATGGTATGCAAAGAGAAACAATATGGCGAGAATGGTGTGCTGATGTTCGGTGACGTGGCAGTTTTGCCTAACCCAACTGTTGACGAGTTGGCACAGATAGCTGTTGCTACTGGTAATACGATGAAGGCAATTTGCGGCATTGAGCCAAAAGTGGCAATGCTGAGTTTCTCGACAAAAGGCAGTGCAAGCAATGAACTTGTGGATAGGGTAGTGGCTGCTACGAAGAAAGCCAAGGAGATGGCACCTGATATGAAGATTGACGGAGAATTACAGGCAGATGCCGCACTTGTCGAGTCTGTCGCAAGTCTGAAAGCACCGGACAGCAAGGTGGCAGGTCACGCCAATACGCTGGTTTTGCCGTCGCTTGAGACAGGCAACATCGCATACAAGCTTGTGCAGAGACTTGGAGGAGCGGTGGCAATTGGTCCTATCCTTCAAGGTATGGCGGCTCCTATCAACGACCTCAGCCGTGGATGTTCGGTTGACGATATTGAGAAAATGATAGCAATCACATGTAACCAAGCAATAGCAGCAAAGAAATGAAAGTATTAGTATTGAACTGTGGCAGCTCATCCATTAAGTATAAGCTGTATGATATGACTACAGAGGAAGTTCTGGGTCAAGGTGGAATAGAGAAACTTGGACTGAAAGACTCTTTCTTGAAATTCAAATTGCCTAACGGCGAGAAGAAGACCATCGAGAAATTCATGCCAGAGCATACCGTCGGCGTTGAACTTATTCTTGAGACTCTGACGAATGCCGAATATGGCTGCATCAAATCGTTGAACGAGATTGATGCCGTTGGTCATCGTTTAGTGCATGGTGGCGAGAAATTCAACACCTCTGTTGTCATCACTCCAGAGGTTATCGAGAAAATGCAAGAGTGCACTGACCTTGCTCCACTCCATAACCCTGCAAATCTGAAAGGCGTTGCAGCTATCACAAAGATATTGCCAAACGTTCCACAGGTTGGCGTGTTTGACACTGCGTTTCATCAGACAATGCCTGACTACGCTTATATGTATGCTTTGCCATACGAGTATTATGAGAAATATGGTGTTCGTCGTTACGGCTTTCACGGTACAAGCCATCGCTATGTGGCAAAACGCACCTGCGAGTTCTTCGGCTTGGATTACAACAACAGCCGTATAATCACTTGTCACTTGGGTGGCGGTGGTTCGGTTACTGCTGTCCTGAATGGTAAATCTATTGATACCTCAATGGGTCTTACCCCTGTCGAGGGTCTTGTGATGGGTACACGTTCGGGCGACGTTGACCTTGGCGCAATCACATACATCATGGACAAAGAGAAGATGGATGTTGCGGCTGTCAACAATATGATAAACAAAAAGTCCGGTGTGTTGGGTGTTTCGGGTGTGTCAAGCGATATGCGCGACATCTTGGCTGCTATGGCTGAGGGTAACAAACGTGCCGACCTTGCCATGAATATGTTCAACTACCGTCTGTTGAAATACATTGGTGCTTATATGGCAGTCCTTGGTGGCGTTGACGTTATTGCTTTCACCGGTGGAATCGGCGAAAAACAGAACGAGACACGCGACTACATCTGCCGCAAACTTGAGTACCTTGGCGTTAAATTCGACGCTGCGTTGAACGACAAAGTCCGTGGCGACGAGGTTGAGATTTCGACAAAAGATTCCAAGATTCGTGTTGCGGTTATTGCCACCGACGAGGAGCTGACCATCGCACGCGACACTATGGATTTGGTTAAGTGAAGATTAAATTATAACTTGGTACGAGGTGATTATTATTTTCACAACTGAATGTCTGTAGGTCGGGGGTACGTCTATGGTTTGCATGGGCTACGTCTTTAGGGTGGTGATAGGTTTATTTTTTGTTGAGATACTGAGACTGAAATTGGGGTGGAAACATAGTGATATAAAAATAAGGTTGTACCAAGTTGTTATTTTGTCATCGCTAAATGATGTTTGATATTGAGGCAGACAAAACCATAATCCTGGCGGACGGCAATACAGTGAAGTTGCTGCCGGGGTTGGGTCTTGACCACGAGCCACGGATAGTCATCCCTTCGGGTGATGAAAACAAGAACGTACAGACACTTTCGTTTGTATGGGATGAGTTGGCAAAAATGAATGCCACACGGCATTCGCTGTTGGTCAACGTAGGTGGCGGAATGGTTTGTGACCTTGGGGGTATGGCTGCTTCGACATTCAAACGCGGAACGAGATTCATGAACATACCTACCACCCTGCTGGCGATGGTTGACGCGTCGGCAGGTGGCAAGGTGGGTATTAACCACAGCGGGGTTAAAAACCTTGTGGGGGTTTTCAATGAACCTGAGAGGGTTGTGTTGAGAATTGAACTCCTGAAGTCGCTCGATATTAAGAATCTGCTTTCGGGCTATGCAGAGATGTTAAAGCATGGGTTGTTGTCAGGCAGTGAGCTTTATGCTAAGACTTTGGGATTTGATATTTTGGGGGAAGATATGGTTGGGTTGGAGGAGCTGGTGAACGAGAACATAACGTTCAAGAAGAGCGTTGTAGATGAGGATTTCCGTGAGAGTGGGAAGAGGAAAATACTTAATTTCGGTCATACCGTGGGTCATGCTGTTGAGGCATACCTTGAGGGTAGCCGTTTGCATGGTTACTGTGTGGCGTGGGGAATGGTGGTGGCGGCATATCTGTCGGTGACAAAAGCGGGTTTTCCCCGTGAGGAACTGTCACGACTGCAGGGCATTGTGAGGGAGTTGTACGGTGTGGTGCCTGTGGATTGTAAATCGTACGACAAACTCTATGAACTGATGTCTAACGACAAGAAAAACGAGGGCGGGCGAGTGAATTTCACCCTGCTTCGTGACATTGGCGAGGCTATAACTGATTGCGACGTAAGTCGTGACGAAATATTTGAGGCAATAGATTTTATACGATGAAAATAGCAATAATAGGATATGGTAAAATGGGCCATGTGATTGAGTGTATTGCCATCGGACGTGGCCATGAGATAGTGTGCCACATTGACGCTGGCGAGGAGGATAAGTTCGCTACTTCCGAGTTCCGCTCGTCAGACGTGGCGATTGAGTTTACTCAGCCAACTGCCGCTGTTGAGAATTACCGCCGTGCGTGGAAGGAGGGTGTACGTGTGGTCAGTGGCACAACCGGTTGGACGGCGCAAATGGAGGATGTGCGCCGTGAGATGGCCTCTGTCGGAGGTTCGCTTTTCTGGACTTCCAACTTCTCGTTAGGGGTGAATATCGTGATGGAGATAAACAGGAGGTTGGCGTCAATAATGAAAAAATACGAAGGCTATACCGTTGGTATGACCGAAGTGCATCATACAGAAAAAAAAGACGCACCAAGCGGTACGGCTATTGTATTGGCTGACCAGATTGAGGCAAACTATGGCACAAGACCTGAAATAGAATCTATACGCGAAGGTATGGTGCCAGGCATTCATGAGATTAGATACGACTCTGCCGTTGACATCATAACCCTCCGCCATGAGGCTAAATCACGTGACGGACTGGCACTTGGGGCAGTGCTTGCCGCTGAGTTTATGAAAGACCGTAAGCCTGGTTTCTACGGTATGGAAGACTTAATGAGATAAGCTATGAATATAAAAGAGAGATTTCAGCGTCCTACGGGCAACTGGGTGAGATTTGGACTATTGGCATTGATAACTGTGCTGTTTATCATCTGGTTGGACAACTATTGGTGGTTGTTCATCCTGCCTGTCGAGTTGGATATGTGCGTCACCAAATTCATCCCTTGGACATGGTGGAAAAAGTATAAGGAGACATCTCCAGGTATGTACAAATTCTGGAGTTGGGTTGATGCTATCGTCTTTGCCCTTGTGGCGGTGTATTTCATAAACCTTTATGTGTTCCAGAACTATCAGATACCTTCCTCGTCACTTGAGCAGACCTTGCGTGTGGGCGATTTCCTGATGGTGAGCAAATGCAGTTATGGACCACGTGTGCCTAACACGCCGTTCTCTTTCCCGTTGGTACAGAACACGTTCCCTTGGGGTCACAAGTCGTACCTTGAACATCCACAGTGGGAATACCGTCGTCTGAAAGGGTGGACAAGCATAAAGCCTGGTGATATCGTTGTGTTTAACTTCCCTGCCGGGGATACGATTTTTGAGTGGCAGCAGAACCCTGACTACTACTCGCTTTGCTTCGAGGCTGCCGGTGAGCAATTCCCTTTGGACAGCGTGATGGACTACCGTACTCTGACTTCAAGGATGGCTCGTGGGCGTATGATGATGGACGAGGTTGCAGCGCGCAACGGCTACTCGCCTAAGCGTTGGCGACCTGTTGACCGTAGGGAGAATTTCGTGAAACGCTGCGTGGGACTTCCTGGACAAACCGTTGAAATCAAGAATGATATACTTTACGTTGATGGTAAACGTTTCCCTGAGAAACCTGGTATGCAGCACAATTATATTGTTCAGACCAACGGTGGAATGTTGCGTGAGGACATTTTGCACGATATGGGTATTAGCACTGGCGAGATGTATGTCTTTGACGGCAATGAGATGAGCGACTATCTTATAGAGTTAGGTATGCGTCCTGCCGTTGACAGCCTCACCTGGGGACCTGTCTATATTATGGCAATGACTCGTGACGTGAAGGACAAGATAGAGAAACTCCCTGTCGTAAGTCAGGTCGTCAAGGAACGCAGCTCTGATGTGATGCGTCAAAGTTCGGCTATGTTCCCGTTGGCATACAGCTACAAATGGACCCGCGAGAACTATGGCCCTCTGTGGGTGCCTGCACGTTCTGCTACGATAGAATTGACAGAGGATAATGTGCTTCGTTATGGCCATTGCATTGTTCATTACGAGGGTAATACTCTGGAATGGCGTAATGGCAAGGCGATTTTGAACGGCAAACCTGCCGATACATATACTTTCAAGATGGACTACTATTTCATGATGGGTGACAACCGTCACAACTCAGCAGATTCCCGTATGTGGGGTTTCGTGCCTGAGGACCATGTTGTCGGTCGTCCGGTCTTTGTATGGTTGTCGCTTGACAGGGATGTGGCTTGGTTCAATGGCAAGATTCGTTGGAACAGAATAGGAATGGACGCTTCAAAATGATGAGGATAGGTATATCTGGCAATTGGCGTGACGATGTCCTTGAGCATAAACTCAACGACGCTTACGTCCGCTGTATAGCTGAAAACGGTGGTGTGCCTCTGGTGATACCTGTCGTCGAAGACGAAAAAGTCATCTCATCCTGCCTTGACAACGTTGATGCCCTGCTGCTTACTGGTGGTGGCGACATTGACCCAAAATATTGGGGTGACTCACTGACTCCTATGAGCAATACGCCGTCTGTCAAACGTGACACTTTTGATATGTGTCTTACCCGTGTGGCGGTTAAAAAAGGTATGCGTATCCTTGGCATTTGCCGTGGAATGCAGGCTTTGGCGATAGTTTCCGGTGGAACGGTCTTTCAGGACATCTACTCGCAGAACCCTGACCGACAGTTGATTTGCCACTCGCAGAAGATTCCACGCTATGAGACTTCGCACGATGTTTCAATAGAGAAAAGTTCCCTTCTGTCTGACATTATGGGTTGTCATCAGATTAGTGTGAACTCATTCCATCATCAGGCGGTACGTTCTGTCGGCGATGCTTGCAGGGTTGTTGCGAAGTCCGAAGATGGGATATTTGAGGGAATTGAGTTTGTCAATCTTCCCATAGTCGCTGTACAGTGGCATCCCGAGGAACTGTTTGACAGACACCGTGAACAGAAACGCTTGTTTGAATGGTTGATGAAATAAACTTATTGTTATGCAAAGGATAATATCACTTATGGCTCTTTCGTTACTGACATTGGTGCTTCGTGCGCAAGTGTCTGTGGCTGACATACTAGCAGAGCCTAACAGCAAAGACAACAAAGTCGTCGTGCATCACTCCGACCATATTGAGGAGATTGTGCAGGCATCTGTCGAGCAACCTGCCCATGGAACTACCGTTGACGGCTTTCGCCTTCAGATTTTCTATGGCAACAAAGGTCCTAAATCACGTGCCAGGGCATACGAAATCAAGGAGGAGATTGAGAGTGGCAGCGACAGACTCGATGTTTATGTGATTTATTCGGTGCCTTTCTGGAAAGTTCAGGTGGGCAATTGCCTCACTCGCGCCGAGGCTAACGAACTGCGTAAAGACTTCCTGGAACGATTTCCCGACTATTCCGCCGAGGCATACGTCGTCCCTGTTAAAATACAAAGATAATGACCGAAAAAGAGGAGTTGATTGCCGGACACTACAAGGCAATTCTTGAACTTTTGGGCGAAGACCCCAACCGTGAGGGCCTTGTCAAAAGTCCGGAACGCATAGCCAAGGCTATGTTGTACAACACTAAAGGATACGCCGAGTCCCCTGAGGAAATCCTGCGTTCCGCCATGTTCCACGAGGATTACCATCAGATGGTGGTCGTCAAGGACATAGAGTTTTATTCGCTTTGCGAGCACCACATGCTCCCTTTCTTCGGCAAGGCGCATGTGGCATATATCCCTAACCATCAGGTCACTGGACTTAGCAAGATTGCCCGCGTCGTCGATGTCTTCTCACGCCGTCTGCAATTGCAGGAACGCCTCACGCTACAGATAAAAGACTGCATACAGGAAACACTCCAGCCGCTTGGTGTCATGGTGGTCATCGAGGCTCAGCACATGTGTATGCAGATGCGTGGCGTACAGAAACAAAACTCCATAACCGTAACCTCTGATTTCACTGGTGCCTTCACCCGTCCTGAGACACGTGCCGAGTTTATGAATCTCATAAGGAGCGAAAAGTGATTTCTTCCCTCTTCTGTCGCAGCATACCCCCAGGTTTTTAGGTGAAATTATTGAAATTATTGAAATCGGAGGGCTACTATTATATAAACCAAAAGAGCAAGAAAAGAGCAAGCCCTACCGAAGGATAAACAAAAAAAATACCTACTTATGTCAGACCTCAAACAAGCATCACTCCAGACGCAGCAGCAAGGCCAGCAGCAACGCACATCCTTGCGGCAGATTGTCTTTCAGCAGCTCCTTGAGTGTACCAACGAGTCGCTTGAGCAGCGTGTGACTGAGGAGGTCGAGAAAAACCCTGCCCTTGACGCTGACGCATATACATCAGGCGAGGTCACAGACACTGAGAACAGTGATGCCGGTACTGAGGAAGGCGATTTCGAGTCTGACAACGAGACAAACGCTGACAACGAAGAACGCCTCTCTGCCGAGGAGATGGAGGATGTCATGCAGGGTGACGACGGATATTATGAGGCGATGGACACTATTCACGTGGCAGGAAGGGCTGACGAGACAGGTTTCCATCAGTATGAGGTCGTCGAGGGTGCTTACGAGATGCTCAAAAACCAACTCAGTTTCCGTCCTATAACCGAACTACAGCGCCAACTTTGTGAATATCTTGTCGATAGCCTTGACGAAAAGGGCTTTCTCACTCGCCAACCCGACGAGATAATGGATGATTATTTCAACCTCTATGGGGTTGATGTGTCACTCCCTGAGATAGAGGCTGCAATAGGCATTATCAAGACTCTCGAACCTATAGGCGTTGGTGCTTGTGACACTCAGGAATGTCTGCTGATGCAACTCTCCGCAATGGCTGAAACCAAGGAGGTTATACTTCTCCGTGACATTTTGCAGAATTGTTACCGCCAATTGGTTAACCAGAATTTTGATGCTATACAAAGCCGTCTGGGAATTGGCGAAGACCAATTTAAGAGTGTTTTGGGGTTGCTCAACGAACTTAATCCCAAGCCTTTGCTTTCCCTTCAGGAGAATGCGCTTTCTGACAGGACTATAACCCCTGAACTAATCCTTAACGTCAATGAAGGCGATATTTCTATTTCCTTGACTGATGTCAAACTACCTCCTCTCCGTCTCTCTGCTGAGTATCAGAGCATGTCTCAAGACAGTGATGCCAAGGTGCGTAACTTCGCGAAACAGTATATCGAAATGGCCGAGGATTTTATGGAGGCTCTTCGTCTTAGGGACAAGACTCTTCTCCTTATTATGACTGCAATTGCAGAGAAACAGCGTGATTATTTCCTTACCGGCGACTCCTCGCACCTTTTGCCTATGGTTTTGCAGGATATCGCTGAGGTTACGAATCTTGACCAAAGCACGGTCTCTCGCGCAACTTCCAACAAATACGTCCAAACACCTTTTGGTGTAAAATCCCTTCGTACTCTTTTTACGGCTTCTGTCAAGGGTGAGGATGGCGAAATGGTTTCTCGTAACAAGGTGCTTGCCGATCTTCGTGCGATAATAGACTCTGAGGATAAATCCTCCCCATATACCGATGACCAACTCTCCGCTCTTCTGCTTGAACGTGGGTATAATGTCAAACGTCGCACCGTTTCAAAATATCGTGGCGAATTGGGAATAGGTACCGTGCAAATGCGCAAAGTAATCAGATGAGAAGAATATATGTAATATCGTTACTGTTGACAATCTGCCTTATGCTAAAAGGGCAGGGGTGGGGCAACGCTGATGTCGCATATATGATATATGACATTGACTCGTCGCACGTTGTCGTTGACAATCGTGCGGATATTAAGATGACCCCTGCCTCGGTTCTCAAACTTGTCACGACTGCTTCGTCGCTTGAGATATTGGGTGCTGACAGCCGCATAACGACTAATGTCACTACCAACGGCACTGTGGATTCTAACGGTGTTCTCAATGGTAATTTGTACGTTAAGGGGGCACTCGACCCAACGGTGGAATCGGAGTTTTTTGAAGATGTAGAGTTTTTCCGCCCTTTAATTGATGCCCTCAAGTCTCGTCATATTAGGTCTATAAATGGTGACATTGTAGTGGATGGTTCTATTGTCCGTCGTGAACCTGTCTCCGACAAATGGGCACTTGAAGATCTTTCTACTTATTATGGTGTGGGTTGTTATGGCATTTCGGTATATGATAACGTACGGAACATCAGTATGCGCAGTTCTGGCGTTGGTCAGGGGGTTAACTTCTCGTTTCAATACCCTGAATGTTCGCCTAACGTGATTGACCGTCTTGAGGTTGTTGATGGTCCAACCAACGGCATTCACCTTTATGCTTTGCCATACTGCAATGAGATTTTGGTAGAGGGAATTATGGGCAATCACTCTTCATGGGGTGAGCCTCTCGCCATAATGAACCCTATAATGTTTTTTTCGCAACATCTGAAGAAAAGGTTGCAGGACGCTGGAATATCTGTCTCAGGCACTGCCCACGAAGGGAAAGCAGTGGGCGATAATATCTTATATAGTCATATGTCGCCTATGCTATTTCATATTGTGCGTGAGACCAATTACAAAAGTAACAACCATTTCGCCCAACATCTTTTTCGTCTCATAGGTGCCAAGGGTGTAGGGGGGAGTGCCGCGACTGTCGATGCTGTAAGGACAATCTCTAACCTGTGGAAAAACCGTGGCGTTGACCTCTCGTCAGCCTCCTTGTACGACGGTAATGGTTTGTCGCCTTTTGATGCCGTTAGCCCTCGTCAGATTGTTGGTGTCCTAAACTATATGTGGCGCAGTGATAATGGTTATTACTTTTTCCATTCTCTTCCACAGTGTGGCAAGGAGGGTACAGTTGCCGCACTTTTCGTGAACAGCTCTCTATATGTTCGTGCTAAAAGTGGCTCTATGAGTGGTGTGCAGTCTTATGCAGGCTATGTTGTTTCCAAGGGGCGTTGTTATTCTTTCTGCTTCTTTGTCAACGAGTTTTCGTGCAGTCGCCAGCAGGTCAAGACGCTTATAGAGCAAACTATAACTTCCGAGATTAACGGTTATGAAGGTAAGCTTTGACGAAATAGTCTCTACTTCTACTTACATCAAGGAGCACATCTCAATGTTCTCTCATGGCGACTGTGTCACAGCCTCGTTCCAAACTGCGGGACGTGGACAGAGGGGCAACTCTTGGGAAAGTGAACGTGGTGCAAATGCCCTTCTTAGCATTTACCTACAGCCTTATGCACTTTCCCCTTCTGATGGCTTTGTGCTAAACCACATTGTTGCTCTTGCTATTCTCGACGTTCTTAATAACACGATGCCCCAACATCGTTTTATGGTCAAATGGCCTAATGACATATATGTCAATGACCTAAAACTCTGCGGCATACTTATCGAGAGTGCCATGAGTGGCAAATGTATAGAAAGTGCTGTTGTGGGAATAGGTCTAAACGTCAATCAGGAACGTTTTCTCAGCGATGCACCTAATCCTGTAAGTATGTTCCAGTTGACGGGCAAAAAATACAATGTTGGCGACATCATTGACGCAATAACGCTAAGTGTTACGAAACGTTACGAGCGGAACATTAACGGCGAGAATTTTTATGATGAATATATGAGCAATCTCTATCGCCGTGGGGAATGGCATGAATACATAGACTCTGATGGGCTGAGGTTTACTGGTATGATAATGGGTGTTCGTCCTGATGGGCTTTTGGCAATAAAGACAAAAGATGACTCAAAACTACGTTGCTTTGAATTCAAGACAATAAAGTATATAATCTAAAACTGTTATTATTATGAAAAAATTCGGATGGTTTATTGGTGGTGCGCTTCTTGGTGCGATAGCCGCTTTCCTTTTTGCTCCTGCCAGTGGCAAGGAGACTCGTTCCAGAATCTTCGCTTTGGTAACTGAGAAATTCCCTGACCTCACCAAGCAGGAGGTCGAGAAATTCGTTGATCAGATTATGAACAAGATTGGTGACGAAAACATTGAGGCAAATGTTGACGAGGATTGAAAATCTCTTGACCGAGATATACGAGTATCTTAAGACCCGTGGCGAGTTGGTCAAAATCAATGTCCTTGAGAAAACCAGCCGTATCCTTGCTTGGATTATCTATTTGATTATCGGCCTATTGGTAGTCCTTTTTGCTGTTGCCTTTATTGCTGTTGGCATTACATTGCTCCTCTCCAAGGTTATGCCTCTTTGGGCTGCTTGCCTCGTATCTTCTGGCATTTTCATCGCTTTGTTGGTTTTACTGATTGCTTTCCGCAATAAATTTGTCGTAAACCCAATTGTCCGTATGCTCAGTTCTATTATGTATAACGACGACTTTAATCCGGAGGACGAAGAAAATGTTTAATACCATCGATGAAGTACGCCGTCGGCGTCATAGGTTGGAACGCCGTGCGAATAAGCAAGAGAAAAAAATCAAATCGCAGTATAAGCATTTGAAAAACAACCCTTTCGGTGATAGCAAGATTTATGCTTTCATTCAAACAGCTGCCAACCTTGGCCATCTTGTTGCGTTTCTCAAGAAATTCAAGGGCAAAAGATAATAAGGTCTTTTTGCTTCGACAAAGTTTATGTGCTTGTAAATATAAGGAAGAGCGTTCTGCTCTTCCTTATTTTCTTGTGGCCTGATAGTGCTTATAATTCTGTTATCTCACCATCCTTTACTGAAAATGTTTTGAAAGGTGCATCGACTGTCTGTGCCAACAGCTTGTCAATGTGATTGTGTGATGTGTCTGTGATGAAGATTTGCCCGAATTCATCGGATGATACTATTCTGATAATATTCGCAACTCTGTTACTGTCTAACCTGTCAAATACATCGTCCAATAGCAAAATTGGCTTTACTCTTCTGCGTTCACCCAGGTAAAGGTATTGTGCCAGTTTCATTGCCGTGACAAACGATTTGTTCTGACCTTGTGACCCTGTAGTCTTTATCGGGTAACCCTCTATGGTCATCTGTAAATCATCTTTGTGAACACCTCGGGTGGTATATCCTATGGCAACGTCGCGCATACGGCACTCTTTCAGAAGCAATGTCAGGTCGCCTTTTTCGCAGTGTGATACGTATTCCAGTTTCACCTGCTCTTTCGACGAACATATCTCTTGGTATATATTGTTGAAAAAAGGCACGAATTCATCGATAAATTCCTGCCTTTTCTCATATATGTACCTTGCCTCGTCAGCCAACTGGCAGTCGAAAACGTCCAAAAGTTGTTCCGCATCTTTTGCCATAACGCCCTCGCTCATTTTCTTTAGCAAGTCGTTACGGCTTTTCAGCACACTGTTGTACCTTGTCAGTGAGTTCAAATACCGTGTGTCGCACTGCGAAATGACCATATCCATGAAACGCCTTCGCTCCTCACTTCCTTCGGCTATCATCTGTTGGTCAACCGGTGAAATCAGCACAATTGGAATCAACCCTATATGGTCTGACATACGGTTGTACGGTTTACCGTTCCTTTTGACCATCTTGCGCACATGCGGCTTGATTGTCGCCTGTATCGTCTCCTCCTTACCGTCATTGTCATAATTGCCCTGCAACATCAGGAATGGCTCACCATGCCTCACCAACTGTGCGTCGATTGAGTTAAGGTGGCTCTTGGTCAATGACAGGAAGTATATGGCATCCAATAAGTTGGTTTTCCCCATACCGTTGTCCCCAAGCAAACAATTGAACTTAGGTGACAATTGAATGTCGCACTCCGCAATGTTTCTGTAGTTGAGGCAATTCAGTCGTATGAGGTTCATATTTTACGCCAATCTCTCTAACATTTCTATTGTCTTGTCACCCAATGCCTCTTTGTTCACGATATGCTCCTTGCAGTTCTTGACAAAAGAATTTTGCTCAAATTCTCCGCGGACAGCGGTGAAATCGTCCATTCTGTCATTTTCCGAGCCGTCAACACCGAAACCAATCTTTGAATTAAGGTCAAACTCCTTTTTGGCATCCTCATAAAGCATATTGTCAAGGGTAACAACGGCATTCTTCCACTTCTTGACGATGTCTATGAGATCCTGTATTGTCAGAGTGTCGGCGTTTTTACCTGTAAATTGGCAAATCTTGTCGTAAGCCCAGGTCCACTCGTATTCGTAATAGTGACTGTGAATATCAGCTATCCTCTCTTCCGCCTGCGCAATCGTCAGTTTGCCGTTCCTTATGTCTGTCAACACACTGTCCAGAGCCTCTTTAGGACAAATCATTCCACTAACGTCAATCCAACGTCCAAGTCCTATTCCGGTGTTTGGTTTGAGTCTCTTTCTGAGTTCTTCTATTGTACACAACTGGAGTTCCGTTTTGTAGTCGTCGCTTTTGCTGATACGTGAGATGAGAGAGTTGCCCAGGAATTTAGTAATGGCAATATTGTACAGGTATATTCCCTTTTTGAGGCTTGAGTTGCGAATCTTACAGTTCTGGTAAGTATATATCTCATTGTTCTCGCCTGCCAAACGTGTCAGTTCTTTCAACACTTTAATACCGTCGTACATCTTCTGCACCGTATATGGACTGAGCAGGTTGAAGTTGATGGAATCGAGCTTTTTCGGGTCTTTGCGGTTGTCACGTTTAGGCCATTTCTGTGCGTCGCGCACTGTTCCGACGCTTCTCAGGTTCACGGCAGGTATCAGGAAGCTCTCCGTAGCGTTCTCAATCAGATATGAGAATGGCAGGTCGGAAGTATCAGAATGTTTAGTGTGACGTCCCATGACCAACGTGAATGTTCCGACACGTGCCGGCCACAGCAAGTACGAGTTGGAAGTAGTCTTTGAGCCACGTTCAACTACGCCTTGGTGGATAGGACCGAGTTTGTACATGTGGTTGCTCTGGTTTGATGCCGAACCTGCGTTGAGGAACGAGAACATACCGGCAATAAGCAGACTTGATTTGTGGTGCGACACTGTGTATGGTCCTGCGAAAATAGCCGTAGCCTCGCCATGAAAACCTTGGCAATTCGCAAAAAAGACCGAATCCAACGCAGAATAGTGCTTACCCATGTAACATCCCTGACCAATGAAACAACGGCTGATGAGTGTCGAGTCTGTTATCTCAGAGCCTGACGATATGATAAAATCGTTGCATTTCACGCCTGACCCCAAGTGTACGGGCGCAGCAGCGTTTGAGTTGATAGAGCCGTTTGACAGTTTCGACACACCACCCAAAGATGTTCCTTCGCCTATATAAGTGTTCTTGATGGTTCCGCAATTGAAAATCCTGACGTTACTCTCGATAGTACCGACTGTGCTGCGGCGGCTCTCGGCGTAATCGTCAATCATCTTCTCTATGTTTCTGATAAGTTCCGTGTCATGACGGTACAGTGTCAGGACGTACGCCAAATGTGACGACAGGTTGTCGTAAATTGCCAACTCGCGGCCGCCACCCTCGTTCATCACAGGAACTCTCACTCCATTACCGAATGTTGATGAGCCGTCAGTGACAATCAGGTTGGTGTTCTCTATTATTACATTGTCGCCAATCTTATAGTTGGAGACATAATTATGAATGCGGTCGATGAGACAATTATCGCCGATTTCAACGTTGTTCAGGCGTGCGTTGTAAATGCCGGTGTGCATTTTCATACCGCCCAACTGATCAGTGACTGTCTCGAAACAACCCATGCGCACCTTGCCATAAAACTCAACGTTTTTCACGTATTCTGGCGAGAACTGCGGTGTTACTTCAACCAAGTCCCAGTCTGTCGCTGTACAACCGTTTTTCTTTAGATGTTCAATCTGTGCGGCTGTCAGTTTCTGATAAATCTTTTTCATAATATCTTGTCAATTATCTCTTCTATTGTCATGAGTGTCTGCTCGCCACTCACCATATTCTTCAGCATGACTTTTCCTTCAGCCATCTCGTTGTCGCCAACGATTGCCACGAAAGGTATATTGTTGTTGTTGGCGTAGGTCATCTGCTTCTTCATCTTGGCAGGTTCGGGGTAAATCTCCGTGGCTATTCCCGCACGGCGTGCCTTGCGAACCATTGGCAAACTGTACTCGATACCTTTCTGATCAAAAGCGAGGAATATGAGTTTCGTGCCTCTCTGAGCCTCCTCTGGGAATAGGTTCAGCATTGTCAGCACATCGTAAATCCTGTCTGCCCCAAACGAGAAACCAACGCCCGACACACCCTCCATGCCGAAAATGCCCGTCAGGTTGTCGTAACGTCCGCCGCCTGAGATTGAGCCCATCTCGACGTTGTCAGCCTTAACCTCAAGGATTGTCCCAGTATAGTAGTTCAGTCCCCGAGCGAGGGTCAAATCTATCTCGACTTTGTTCTCAATGTCCGATTCTCCCACGCATTTCATCACGAACTCCATCTCGTCCAGACCTTTCTCGGCTATGGTTATGCCTTTCAGGGTCTCACGCAGAGATGCTATTTTCTCCTGATTATTACCCTGAAGAAGTATCACAGGTTTGAGTTTCTCAATCTGTCCATCTGACAATCCACGTTCGGCAAGTTCCTTGGTGACACCCTCCATTCCTATCTTGTCAAGTTTGTCGATAGCCACGGTGATTTCGACGATTTTCTCAGCTGCATCTATCAATTCAGCGATACCTGCAAGTATCTTCCGGTTGTTGACCTTGATGGTTACGGGGAAGCCGAATTTGCGGAAGGCCTGGTCAATCATCTCTATCATTTCAGCCTCGTACAGCAGCGAGTCAGAGCCCACAACGTCGGCATCGCACTGGAAGAACTCACGGTAACGTCCCTTCTGCGGACGGTCAGCACGCCAAACAGGCTGTATCTGGTATCTCTTGAAAGGGAATGTCACCTCATCACGGTGCTGCACGACGTAACGTGCGAAAGGCACGGTGAGGTCGTATCTTAAACCCTTCTCGGATATGCGGTTGGTCAGGCGGATGCTGTTTCTGCCGAGCAGCTCTTCGTCCTGAAGGTCGTGAGCCCAGTCGCCTGAGTTAAGTATCTTGAAGAGCAGTTTGTCACCCTCCTCACCATATTTTCCCATCAGGGTAGAGAGGTTCTCCATTGAAGGTGTCTCAATCTGGCGAAATCCGTAATTCTCGAACACCGAACGTATTACACCGAAAATATAGTTACGTTTCGCCATCTCGGCAGGCGAGAAATCACGTGTGCCTTTTGGTATCCCTGGTTTTGTCATATTTTATATCTGTATTGTTTCCTTATATATAATATCCGTTGCGCCGATATGTGTTGACACATATTCTTTTGCCGCATTGGCGGCCTTACCGTTGTCTTTTATGTAACCGTCCAAAGCTTTGCCGCACGATTCAATGTCTGTTATGCTCACCGCACCTCCGCACTCAATCAGTTCGCAAGCCTCTTTGAATTTCTTGTAGTTAGGACCGAACACCACCGGCATTCCCCAGACAGCAGCCTCAAGCGTGTTGTGAATGCCCACGCCGAAACCTCCGCCAATATACGCCACCTGGCCATATTGGTAAATAGACGACAGAATGCCTATGGTGTTAATCACCAATACGTCAGCGTCCATAAGAGTATCGTCTTTCACCTCGGAATATAGTATATACCTGCATTTGAGCATTGAGGTGAGTTCTTTGATTCTATCGGGTTCTACGTGGTGGGGGGCTATTATCATCCTTACGCCATTTTTGCAATGCTCGTTGATGTAGGGGAGCAGCAATGCCTCGTCAGGTTGCCACGAACTTCCCACGACTATAGTAGTATGACCTGCGGCGAAACTGGCAACTTTGGGCAACTGTTTTGCAGCCGCCGCGATGTCTGAGACACGGTCGAACCTTGTGTCGCCTGTCACGCTGACGTTCGTCACGCCAATACCCTTCAGCAGCCTCTTCGACTCTTCGTTCTGTACATACAGCCTTCTGAATGTCTTTAGGCACTTGCGGAAAACACCCCCGTACCACTTGAAGAATGGCTGCTGCGCACGGAATATCGCTGAGATGATATAGGTTTCGATATTATTCTTGCGCAGGTTGGCAAGGTAGTTCAGCCAGAACTCATATTTGACTATATAAACTTTCTCTGGCCTGAGTGCCTCTACGAACCGTTTCGCGTTGCTTCGAGTATCCAAAGGCAGGTAGCAAACCATGTCAGCCTTGTCGTAATTCTTCCGCACATTATAGCCCGATGGCGAGAAAAAAGTCAGCAATACTTTGTATTCAGGGTTGCCCTTTTTAATGCGTTCAATGAGTGGACGCCCCTGCTCAAACTCGCCTAACGATGCTGCGTGAACCCACACCCACCTCTCTCCTGGCTTGCGAGAACTCTTTATCAATGAGATTGTTTGCCTCTCTCCCTCACGCATTCTGCGGATAACGGGATTAAACATAGAGGCAACGAAAATTCCGAATTTGTATAGCCTAATGGCAAGATTGTATATAACCATATCAAAGGGAAATAATCCGCTGCAAAGTTACGAAAAAAAATCCTTATCTCCAAATCGAATTGGTTTTTTATTTTTTTGCCATACCATTGATAAATTCATTTTGAGTGTTTTTGGAATTTGTTTTAGACAGATTGCTGTGCGGAAGAAGGGAACATTTTTCAAGAAAAGGCAAGGGGGTGGACAGGAGATTTCTAATTGTAACCATTTAATTGTAACCTTGTGGTTAAAGGGCTGATTATCAGGGGTGGATTTTGACAAAAAGGCGACATTTTAATTGTAACCAATTGTAACCAATTGTAACCGCAAAATGGGATGTGAAGAATTATAGGAAAAATGGATGAAAATTGAGGAGGGTGGGGGAAATTGGAGGTGAAAATTTAACATTTCAAATTCGGTTTTTCGAGATTTGGGCTAAGTTTGGGGAAGGTCAGGGGTTCGTTTGGGCTACGTCTTTTTTAAGGGTGGTTAAGTTTTGCATAACTAATGTTAATTTGAAAAAGTCGATTTTTGAATTTGCGAAATTTTGCATATTTTATGAGAGTTGTGCGGTTACAATTGGTTACAATTGGTTACAATTAATTTTTGGCAGTTTTTGGACAAATGGGTGTTGATATAGAGAGGGTTAAGTGGTTGGTTACAATTAAACGGTTACAATTAGAAATTTGCTGTGTCACATATTTTTTACTGAAAAAATAGTCATATATCCGACGACATCGAAAAGAGCATGTGGGGCTATCACGCATTCGGCAAACGTGTCGAAATCGTGGTCTAAGGTCTCAGGTGAAGACTGGCAATAGTGTATTGCGCCACTCACCAGTGAGACGCCATGCCTGCCGAGGCTGCTGGCTTTGCTGGCCATAAATAAGCGACGGTTACGCTCGTCCAAGGTGGTGAGGTATTCCAGTTCCATATCTGAAAAAACTTCTGATAGGTAATTCGTATCCTTTTGTAATTGCCTGGAAATCATTTACAGAGGTACGAATTATTCTTCAGATTACCAAAAATAAATAGTTAATAATAAATAACTTAAGTGCTTTTTTGTGTCATTTCCCATGTCTTTTGTATATGGGTAAAAAGTAGTTTTTCAAGCCAAATTTTGCATGGAAATTACTCAAAAATATGAGCAATCGTACCAAGTTATTATTTACGCATTACTTAACAATGGCAAAACTGGGAATGACAATGTTTAGTGTATGTTATGCTGAACTTCTTATTTTGTCGGAAAATTATTCGGAAATAGTTGTTGCATTCCAAAAATTATTGCTAACTTTGCAAATTGAAGGGAACTCTTTTTGGTGAAAGTCCATTCTTAGTGGTTAAAAATCTTAATCACAGACATATAGACAAGCATTTTGCTTTATTTCTTCTTATGATGAAATTGGCGTTTTATTTGAGTGAAGAGATAAATTGTAAGATGCCTGCGTTGTACGCAGGTTCAATTTATCGTACTCACTGGTTTGCCAATACCTATCATAAGCGTAGAATTGAATCTGCGCTTTTTTGTAAAATATTCTGTCTTGTGCCATGATTTGGCTCATTGTAATTGTACCTTTGCAGCGATTTACATATTGGACATTGATAATGTGGATCCATCGTTATTGACAAGTGCATTAAATAGCAAATGGCTAATATAACTTAAAAATCCAATTATTATGGCACTTTGGAAAGTATCAATCAATAGTTCTGCAAAAATAAACTCTGTCCGTCTGCGAAAAGGCATGTCAGTTCAGATTGCCAACCATGGGGTGAATCCTGTTATCGCATCAAGTTATAGGGATCAGATAGCACAACTATTTATGAACAATTTCGGCATTGACCTAAAAAAGCGAACGCTCTAAACTCAGCAATGCTTGAAGCTGAAAGAATAGATTGAGAAGCATATTGCTTCAAGCCAATTATATGAGAGACCTTCCGTTGCATCAATCGCAACGTGAGACAGAACAAACCGATGAATACAGCATCTTTGAGCTGAACATCCGACCGACCTTTGATTTTCAGCAAGAAATACTTTGGAATGGTGAAGATGTGGAAGTGCTTAAACCTATGTGGCTACGCAAGGAAATAGCCGGAAAGATTAAACGAATGTGGAACAAATATAATAGAAAACTATGGAGTCAAAAAAATCAAAGCTTATGGAGGTTTTATCCTCCGAAAACGGATTAAACATTACATATCTATCCCCAATGTTTTTTAGAAGAACACATCGAGGAAATGATAGAGAAGGTTCAAGAAGGTTTAACAATTTATAAAGACCTCAATGATGTTGCCCCAGAAGAACAAGACGCTTTTATTGTGCACATTATTGCAATTATTCGCAAGTCTAATGGCGTGGAGGAAGCAAAGACTATGTTGTTTGAACAACTAAATATAAGCGAGTCTACAGCACGGTACTTTCTGGATATGTCTTTGGAAGAACTAACTTCATACATGGTGGATGACAACAAATGGAAGTTTGCATTTTACAAGACTGCTTATGAAAGTTTATCTTCACTTGCCGAGAATCTCAGAAAATTCAATATGGAAAATTGTAAATGAGCATGAAAGACTTTGCAGCAATAGATTTTGAGACTGCCAACTGTGAACGAAGTAGCGTTTGCAGCGTCGGTATAGTTATAGTGCGAAACGGAGAAATTGTCGATACGTTCTATTCGCTAATCAATCCAGAACCCAACTACTACAACTACTGGTGTTCCCAAGTGCATGGGTTAACCGCAGCAGACACGGACAATGCTCCCGTATTCCCTGACGTTTGGAAAAAGATTGAACCGCTGATTGAAGGACTGCCGCTCGTAGCGCATAACAAATCGTTCGACGAGAATTGTCTGAAAGCGGTGTTTCGTACCTATCAGATGGACTATCCGGACTATGAGTTCTATTGTACTCTACAAAAGTCAAAAGAAGTGTGGCCTGAAGGACAACATAACCTCGACATCATAGCAGAGCGTTGCGGATACAACTTAGAAAATCATCATCATGCATTGGCAGATGCAGAAGCTTGTGCAGCAATTGCTTTGGAAATATTATAAACCATTAATCAATAAAGGGGACTTCTATAAATTAAACATCTGACAATCAAAGAAATATATTACATGATTATGGTATGAATCCCATTATCTGTGAGAAGGGTTTCCGTAACCATCCCTTAACCGATGAACAAAAGGCTAATAATCGCCAAAAATCCAAGATTCGCTGCCGTGTGGAGCATATTTTTGGATTTGAAGAAGGAAGTATGAAAGGTTTGGTCGTGAGGAGTATCGGTTTGATGCGTGCAAAAGCAAATGTCGCATTGACGAGTTTGGTGTATAATATGTTTCGTTTTATCCAAATTATGCGTTATAAGCCAGAATGGGTGAAAATTTAATAGGTTTATAACATGTTAAATATCAGTATATTATAGGGGAGGCAAAAAATAATGCGAGAAATATTTGCACATATCAAAAAAAAAGTTGTACCTTTGCAGTCGATATCGAAAAAAGAATAGTTAAATCAATATGAGATAGTGCCTGTTTAGGGCGAACTTTGTCGAATCAGATACAGGGTTCTGCTGATAAGACAAAGGAACTGAATTTATAGAACCCATCTAAAAAGTTACAATTATGGCACTTTGGAAAATTACTGCAAAAATGAGCACCAACGCACCATGTAAGAACAAAAAACAGAAAATTGAAAAGGGCATGTCTGTTGAGACCAGCACTATGTCATCATCTAATCCACTTGGCATGACTCGTGAGCACCCAAGGTTGGCGCAGCTCTTCATGAGTAAATATGGCGTTGAGATTGACCCAAGTAGAATGACATATTCTTATTTTATTTGCGACAGGATAGATTGATTTTTGTGACATCGTCAGCGTGAATTGTTGTTGGCGAATAACAAACGCTAACTTTCAGAGAGATAGTGTCCCTAGCAGATTTTTTCTGCGCCGTGAACGTCTCATCTGAGTCAAACAGCAAAAAGTTCTACTCTTATTTGGTTTGTTCCGTTTTTTCTTGGTATATTTGCAGCGTTTCTCCAATTGTTGGCTTGCCGACAAGGGAAACAGGACATACATAGAAAAAAAGAAGAGCAATGACTTCTTGTCGGGATTTTGATAAAACCGCCAAATCTTATCTCACTACCCCGAGTACAGGTAAGCTGTTGTTCGTACCAAAGGGTACGAACTTTTTGCTTCACTGTTGGGTAGGCAGGTGCTTGGCGGTACCTTTCAAAATCATGGTGGCAAGAGGTTTCGTACCTCTTTTATAGCCGGATTGACAAGCTGCTCTTTTAGAATTTTTCTACGATTATTGATCATTAATATTCAATACAATGAAACACAAGTCAAAATTAAAAGATGAATGGATAATACTATCCGTTCTAGTTGCAATTTTTTTTGGGTATCATATTTATCCCAAGAACTTTTACAGGGCATGACTTTGCTTTTCAGATTGTCGCAGTTTGCCTTGGTGCAATCATTACGATGTTTATAACCAGAATGCTTTTAAGGAATCAGAGTGAGAGCGAAGAGGATGATGAAAAAACATTAAAATTTACGAGAACAAGATTAAAGTGTATTCAAGTTTCATTTCTAAGATGTGGAATACACGGATAATCAAAAATAATTTTAAAAATTATCTGTATGTTATATATAAATGATTGGAGTATAAGATTTTTAAAAGACAGATTCCCAAATCATGACATTGAAGCACACAGTCCTTCTGGTTCATGGCAAACGAGTCGTTATATACAAGTATATCTTGCAGGGTATGACAATAATGTCCATTTCGAATATAGAATTGACAGTAATTGGAATGGCAGAGTGGAACTACATTTTGAAGGCGACTGGGAGTCAAAATATGGTGTTCTGATAGATCGGCTAATGAATAGCACCCAAAATAGCGAGGACTTGAACTGGTCAGAGTGGTGTTGTGGCTACCGTTGTCAACATTCTAGAAAGATCAACTCGCCAGAAGAATTGCAGCTAACACTCTCATATATGATGGAACTGTTTGAGAAATTAATCAGGAAATTAACTTCCAACATACCATCTTTCGAAGAACAAGTCATTGAATGCGACGGAACGCTTCCACAACAGCAAGGCTCAGTGGATATATACGAGAAAAAATATGGTGAGATCATACGATTACCTCTTGCTATTCCAAATTATCAAAGACTTTATTGTTGGGAAGAAAGAAATGTAAAATGCCTTCTTGACGATATTCTAGAGCACTTAGGACGAAACAGTTCCACGCCATATCGATTGGGTACCATCATTTTACACTCACACAACGGGAAATTCGATATCATTGATGGACAACAGCGACTGGTAACGCTTGCACTCCTACTGTCTGAACTTGGCGTACAAACAAGTTTGTTAGAGGAAGAATTCAGTTCAAGGCGTTCTATAGAATATGTTGCGTACAATAAGCACTTGATTCACGAGTATATACAAAAACATATGTCATTTCATGATAATATCGAGAAATTGAAATCCGTTCTTGAATTTAGTGTGCTTGTTTTGCAAAACACATCAATTGACTTGGCCTATACTTTTTTCTCAAATCAAAATTCAAGAGGAGTTAGCCTTACAGATTATGACCTTCTTAAAGCACACCATTTAAGGTATATTCCTTCCTCATTCGAACAACAATCAAAACACTCTGCTGAGGTTTGGAACAAAATGATAGAAGATGGAAGAAAAGAAGAGGATCAGACAACCACTCCGAATTATGTTCGCACATTAGACACTTATATTTACCGATTGAGAAAATGGATGCGTAAGAAAGATTGCGATGACAGCAATAACAATTATAGAATTAAGCATGAATATGAGGCAGCTCCGACAGTAGAAGAAATTCCCGCATTTGGTGAAAAGTTTTATTTTAACGAACCAATACAAGGCGGTACACATTTCTTTTCTTATGTTCAACAACATCTTAATAAGTACAATACATTCTCACAAACAGACGAATACATCGTTCTTCACAATGCTATACAAGGTGGAAGCAATCAATGGTATCGAGATGCCATTGAAAGCATTTTGTTCTGTTATTTTCTGAAATTCGGTAATTACTATCTTTCTGACGCACTTGTTGTAATAATGAGAATCTTGCTACAGCATAGATACAATAATGAAAGAGCTATCAAAGCGTCCATTTTGCAATATGCAGGAGATACGGAATTAGTTCTCATAATAGATCAAGCGACTTCACCAACTTTTTTCTTGGCAGAAGCGAGAAACATAGCAAAGGAACTGTCCTACCCATCGAGACAGAAAATGACCCCGATAATGCGAGCCATGAGAATCAAAGCCTCAAACATTAACAAATCATTTGAAAGAAATATTGTTGTAGAATCATTTAAGAACTTGAATCGATGAAATGTACTCCTTATATAATTACTGAATCAAAATTGTTTTATTCCATTCCTATCTACCAAAGATTGTTCGAATGGGATACAGATAATATTATAACCCTCCTTGATGATCTTAAAAAAGAGTTTGAGCAAACTAATGGACAAGGAGATTATTATATAGGCATGTTGACTTCAACAAAGAATAACGAGTTGGTTGACGGTCAGCAGCGATTTACGGTCATGATGCTCATGGGGTGTGTTCTTCAAGATTTCTATTCGGAATGGAAATTATTCCTTTCTTCGGACAATAAATCCCGCCTTGATTTTTCATCAAGACCATTGGATAACACTTATCTAATGTCATTAATTGAACAAAAAAACGAAGACGACAATGCCTCCAAGAATCTGAAGATGCAAAATGGCATCAAGCTGATAAGAACATTCATGGAGGATTCAAGCAAAATCCAAATAGAAGAAAAATCTTCTTTTGCTGAATATATTTTCAAACATCTTAGTTTCTTTATATCAGATTTACCGGAAGGCTATAGTGCGCGTGATTTGAACAAATACTTTGAAAGGATGAATACATCTGGCAAGAACTTGGAACAACACGAGATTCTCAAAGTGAAACTCTTGAGTAACTTGGATGCTGATATAGATAAGTATATGCTACTTTGGAATAAGCTGGCAGATGTTGATACTTTATTAATACGTAGAAGAAAAGATGAGAACCTAGAAGAAAGAAAACGTCAGGCCATAAACTCTGGTATCTCTGTTGTATTTGCCAACAATCTAATTAATGGAATAGACTTTGACAATCAAGAAGAGGTTAAGTCTATCTTTAAGATTGAGATGTCATCCATTGCGCCCAAAAACGAGCGAGAACTGACAAAAGATTCTCGTTGTGTCTTGACCTTCCCCTATCTTCTGCTTCAAGTGTTGTACAGGAAATTAGGCTGTAAAATCAATTGCAAAATCAACGATTTTTTCAAGCCTAGCAACCTTATTAGTATTTTCGAAGAATACCTGCCATTCAATGGAACAAATGTTAATGTAGAGGATATAAAGGACTTCATGGAAAGACTTTTGAAGGCTCGACTTGCTTTGGATATTTGTTTTGTACGTCCAACAGAATACGGATTTTCTCTTGATATGAATCTCAACGAAGATGACAGCAACCTGAAAAATCTTTTGATGTTCGAATCAATGTTGTATGTTTCATCCTCTAATTATACTAACTATAGATGGTTCAATTGGTTGATGGATGTGGTAGATGAAAAAGGCATTCCAGAGGCAAATGTTCTGTATCGGCATTTGAAAAATGAAACAGACAAAGAGTTTCCACTACCTGCATACGACCAGCTAAATTATACAGGAGACAATCGCTATTGGTTTTGGCGACTTGATTTTCACATTTGGCAGCATCGTAAGGAAATATTTGAGAAGGATTCCCAAGAATTATTGATAGCTGAAAATTATATTTTCAAACGTAACAGAAGTATAGAGCATATAGCACCTCAGAGCCCACGAAGTAACTCTGTGATGAAATGGGATGAAACGTTAGGGGACAATACATTGCGTGATAGTTTTGGGAATTTGGTAATGATTTCACAAGGTCTAAACTCTTCTTTGAACAATGAATCTTACGAGGTTAAGAGAGCACATGTACAATCATATTGTAATGGCTCAAAATCAGGTTCAATAGAAAGTCTAAAACTACTTGTTGTTCATAAGGATTACCCGAACGGATGGACAAGGGACGACATTTCTGAGCACGGAAAAAAGATGTATAACTGGTTACATGATAGTTTTCAATAGAGCGTAATCACCCAACAATTCAATGGTTACCTTTGTTTGTGATTCAGAACACTTCAGCAAGATATTAACACAGACTATCAAAGTCAAGCACACTCTTTGGGTAGGTACTGCCGACATCAAGGACTTGTATATCTCCAACGGAAAGGTCGAAAAGCCTTTCCTTGGAGTATTATCTGAGTTGATTGGCAAAGGCGTGAATGTCCGTCTAATTCATGCGAAGGAACCAGGACCAGCTTTTCGGGAGGACTTTGACAAGTATAAGAATTTGGTTACAGGTTTGGAACATGCGTTGTGTCCTCGGGTGCATTTCAAAATCATCGTTATCGACTGCAAAACTGCATACATTGGTAGTGCCAACCTTACTGGTGCAGTAATGGGAATGAAATCACCTAACCGAAGGAATTTCGAGACGGGCATCCTTACTGATAAACCAGAGCTTGTAGAAGCTGCCATGGAAGAGTTTGATAAAGTATGGCGTGGAGAGATGTGTAAGAAGCGTCAACGTAAGCAATATTGCGGAGATCCAATTGTTCGCTAATAAGAAATTATATTATTATTCACTTTTTTGACATGTGTGCCTCGTATTGGCACACTATTGTTGTATATTTGCACTCGAATTTAAAACTCTACTGCTATGAATGCAAAGCAACATTATGTCGAAATTATGGTTGGCATTCAGCGTGATGCCAAATGGTTCAAGCAATTACGTGATGAGTTGAGGTGTCGTGGTGTCAGGTGGATAGACAATTCGATTGCTCAGTATCATGTCACTGTCGCTTTTATGGAAGAGATAGTTGACAGCAAAGAGGTGTGCGAGGTGCTCGAATCTTTCTATTTCCACTCACAGGTGATGCTTGATAAAATAGAGGTCTTCACTGATTTCTCTGGCAAGAATAATGTCATTAGCCTCAGTTCAACCAATGTGCCGAACGAGTTTAAGAATAACGTAAACGTTTTACGTCAGCAATTGACCGAGATTGGTTGTATTATCAATTCTGATTTTAGGTTTCATGTCACGCTTGGAATTGTGGATGCTGCAAAGATGTCCATTGAGGAGATTAGAAAAGCAATTGCAAATATTCCATCGCCTGACAATTTCTCGACACTCGAATATGTCAGGTTCGTTCAACGCAAAGGACATCAAGTGGTGTGGAGCAACGTAGAATCCGACATAACATATATCCTCAAAAACCGTAAGGTGCGGTTCATCAGCCCATTGGGCTATTTTGATTATACAACTTTCGGCAATTTCTGTTTCGGTGAAAATGGTGTAATGTACCTGATTACCAACAACTCCCAATACACTTACTATCATAAACCAGATGTTCTGCCATTTTCGCTATGGTCAGTTGTACCAGTTATTTACGCTGGCGTTGATACTGGAGTAAGCGATGACACAGGTCGTGAGATATTCACTGGAGACATTGTGACCCTTGACGACAAATTCACCTCGCTTGTGAATTATCTTCATTGGGAGGACGAGCCAAGCCTTGCAGGGGACAACTGTGATTATTTGTTCTCAATGTCGCAAGTCAGTCTTCATGTTGAGGGTACTGCATTTTCAAACATGACAAATGAAATGTTTGAGAGGTTCAACCATGGTCATATTTATTGTGTTACAAGTCAATTCTATCAAAATGGACTGTCGCGTGACGAAGTTATACGCATGGCAAAACTGGCTTTCTGCAATCCTCATTTTGTCACAGATTTGAATATAATCTCAAAGTATTCAGCAATCTATGCCGACATCGAAGAGGAAATGAGCGGCAATCCCCGTATTGTTTATATCGCCAGCAATGTTGAATATGAGAATTATGATGGCGAGATGGTTAGAGACATATTTGCTGACAATCTGCCAAAAGATTATGACGGTGAATATTATTCAATTGACATAGTGGATGCTGACACTACCGCTGGGCAATTGAAAAAGCCATTCGAGGATTTCATTGCATACGCCCATAGCCATCCTGCACTCAAATTTATTCTCTGTGACTTCAAAGATAGTCTGAATTATTCAATCCGTCGTCGTGAAATATACGATATCATCAAACCTCTGAAAACCGTTTTGGACTACAATATCCGCAACATAGTCCTGCCGGCATGGATATATTTTGATTTGATGGAATATGAATGATTGTTTTTGATGACAAATAACCGACATTCCTTATTCCCATATCAAAAAAAATTCGTACCTTTGCAGCCAGTTTGAGGGAGGTCTCAATAAAAGGAGGAATATAACAGATGGGACAGATACCCCTCAGAGACGGAGCGGGCTCCGTCTTTACAGGGGTTAGCGTGTAGTTATATAGAAGCCGAAAAAGTGGTTATAATCGTCGCCAGCGCATATAATTAGTGCTGTTGGCGACGATTATCTAAAGGTTTTTATATGGCAATAGTTGGAAGAAACAAAGAAATCAATGGATGGAAAATCACTTTACGTACAACCGAAGGAGTACAATATAATGAGTATAGTGGATTTTTCCAGAAAGTGGTGACATTGGATTATTTATTCCAGAAAATATTATGACACTATGGCTATAAACCCTACAAACAAACTCGTATGGCTTGTAAAAACCATACATCAGGCAGGGAAAATCCCTTTCAAGGAGATACAGCAGAAATGGCGTGACAACGAGGAGATGAGTGGCGGTGTGGAACTGCCTCGCAGAACCTTCAACAACTGGTTGTTTGCCATCTGGGATATGTTCGGACTTGACATTCAGTGCGAGAAGTTTGGCGACTTTCCGTACTACATCGCAAATGAGGAAGATATGCGCAATGGCAGCATCGAGAATTGGCTGCTTAACTCCTATTCAGTGACCAACTCGCTTGTTTCAAGCCGTGCTATTAAAGATAAGATTATTCTTGAAGAGGTACCTTCTTGCCTGAAATATCTTGACGATATTATTGATGCTATCAGGAAATGTCGCATGATTCACATTGGCTACAAACGTTATGGCGAGACAGAAGTAAAGCAGCACTACCTGATGCCTCTGTGCGTGAGGCTCTTCCATCAGCGGTGGTATATGGTAGGTAAGATTTGGGCTAATGGTGTGACAGGAATATTCAGCCTTGACAGAATAACAAGTTTCCGATTTTCGAGCCATACCTTTGATTATCCGGAAGATTTCTTTGCTGATGAATATTTCAAAGGGTGCTATGGGGTGATTGTGGCTGACGATGTGGCGGTTGAGAAGGTGGTGATAAAGTCGACAGCCTATCAGGCACATTATCTCCGTGACCTGCCCTTCTCACCAACACAGGTCGAGACTGAATGCAATGCCGAGTATAGTCTCTTTGAGATGAGAATACGTCCGACGTATGATTTCATCCAGCAGTTGCTATGGAATGGCGAGACGATAGAGGTTTTGGAACCTAAATGGCTCCGCACAGAGATGAAAAGAAGAATCAAGGAGATGCTGAAAAGGTATCGCTAAACTAAAACACATCCATGCCTTGTCTGATGACCTCTTTCCAATTGTTTAGTGGTATTGTGGGTAGTAATTGAGCTACTAGATATCGTTTGGTTGCCCGGATACCATATTGCGAAAAAAATTCTTTCAAAAAGATTTTGTCTCCTCCGAAAATTATCGTACCTTTGCAACGCAAAAGCAATTACATCCTGATTAACAATGTAGTAGCAATGCAAATATCTAATTAAATGCGTATTAATTTAATAGCTATTTATTTATGAAATTCTACGACAGGCGGACAGAGCTCGATATTCTTCAGAGAAATTGGGAAAAATCGAAGTCGCAATCTCTCTTTACTGTCTTGGTCGGGAGGAGGCGTATCGGAAAAACCTCCTTGCTGATGCAGACGGAAAAGAGGCATAATATGTTGTATCTCTATGTGTCGAAGGATAACGAGCATGTTCTTGTTGAGAAGTTTCAAAAATCGGCCGAGTCTGTGCTGGGCTTTCATATATATGGCAAATTGGATACTTTTGCACAGTTTTTTGAGCAGATGATGATATATGGCAAGGATCATCATTTATGTCCATAAATTGCAGCCTCTGTTCAGCAAGCCTGGCAGCAGGAACATACGATGGTATATTGATGACTGTTTCCTGAGTTTCTGGTTCCGTTTCGTATTGCCAAACCAGGCTCTTGTCGAAATTGGACGTAACGAACTTCTTTATGAGATAGTAGAGAAGGATTATTGCGATTATTCAGGATATATGCTTGAACACTATTTCCGGCAGAAATACCAAGAGGAGGAGCGTGTCACGATAGTTGGCCGCTATTGGGACAGAAAGGGAAATAATGAGATAGATCTTATTGCATTGAATGAGTTTGATAAAAAAGCTGTGGTGGCGGAAATCAAGCGCAATAAAGCGAGATATGACAGCAAACGATTAGATGAAAAATATCAAACCATCAAAGCCGAATTGGGCAAATACAAGGATGTCCACTTGATTGGCTTGTCGATGGAGGATATGTGACCTATGAAGCAGATGCATACGTGAGCCTCTATCCTCCTTTCCGTAAAAATGGAACACAGGACTCGTGTCCAAAGAGTCCTTGGAGATTATGAACACACGTTCAACGACCCAAAGTCCATGGCATTTCCTCTATCACCTTCCCTGCATCAAGGATTACCCACACGAAACGTTATAGAGCCACAAAATTTCGTGGACAATAGTGGATCAATTCCCGAAGTCAGGACAATCAAAAAAATCACTTCACAGACACCTTGATGGTCTCAACACCGTTTATAGTGACGAAATAAACGCCAGGGATTGGCATTTCGTATCTGCCGAAAGTACCAGCCTGTGTATCAGAGACAAACACCTTGCCAGTCATATCGCAAATACGTATTGATGCATTGTCACTCTCAGTCACAACATTGATGTCAAGCCCTGAGGTATATACATTGTTCGAGTAACTAACAAGTTCCTCGACGGCTGTCCCTGATTCGTCAGTGGTAATCACCTTTATCATCCATGACACATAGAAGTCAGACTCGGTAAGCGATTCCCATGATGAGTTGTCACCCACCGAGATGAAACAACCGTCATTGTTGCCTGAATAGTGTGTGTATGCGCAAGGATGGGATGAAGAGTCCTCGTTTTTGAACACAATCCACAGAGGCTGTGTCTCATCAATCGTATAAGGGTTAGGGAGGCTGTATGTGTTGTATGCTTCACGTGCGGTTGTCGTGACACCAGAGTATGCCTTATCGCACGTCTGAGGAGCAGTCGCTCCACCTCTGTAGATGTACATTGATGTATTGGCAGACGATACGTCAAACAATTGTATAGCGGTTATCTTCCTACCTTTGCGCAGTACCGATTTGTCAAACCTTACCGCCCAGTAGATAGGATATGAAGATGACGTACCTATTGCGTTCTTATACTCGTCAGTAACTGAATACGTCAATGTGTCAGCCTTCAGCGAAACAAAAGAGGCAGTTACGGTCTTGTCTGAATTCATTGTAATCTCGCGAGGTTGGTCCATCGAACCATCCTCCCAACCAGCGAATTTATAACCAGTATTTGCCTTGGCAAAGATTGAGGCAGTCTCGCCCTTCGCATATTCTCCCGCACCTTCAACATATCCTGCGCTTGAAGGGGTTACATTCCCCGTGAGGGTATAGAAAGTACCAGACTTAGTGTCAACGATAGCCTTTATCATACATGAATAATAGTAGCCGTCAGAAGTAAGCGTTGACCAAGAGGTCCCGTTTGAACCACCAAACCAGTTGGTATCATCATTCCCCGCATAACAAGTGACAGCGGCAGGATAGTCGTCACCCGTATGGCTGAAGACAATCCAAAGAGGTTGGGTATTGTCAATGGAAAGGGTGCTTGAAAGTGTGATACTTTTCCACCCCGTACCGCTGAGATTAGCGGTCTGTGTATAAACAGAGGTCTGAGGCGAGGTTGTTCCGCCTTTATAGACATGCAATGTATAAGAACCTGAACCAGTTATGAAGAGCATTACTTTCTTGAGTGTTTTACCTGACTGCAACTGCGATGCAGGGAAACGTACGCCCCACCATTGTGCTGTTGAAGTTGAGCCAGTACCGAAACTTGCCGAATAGCCATCTTTGCAATAATACAACGTGTCACCACCGCAAGGCTCGAAATTCGCTATAAGGCTCAAATTACCACCATTACCGATAAAACCTCTTGGGTTATAGACGCTACCATCACTCCACCCAGTGAAACGATAACCCTCGTTCGAGTGTGCTATAAGATATGTAGGACTACTGGAATAGTTGTTCATGGTAGTATTGCCTTGGACAATGATTCTACCATAACTGCTGTTATTTACGGAATAACTGACTGTAGATGTCGAAGAGGTTGAGTTGTTAGGTTTAACACCAATGATAGCGGCGTTGTCGATGTTGTACGTTCCTGAAGATGTGCCGCCAGTACCACTGCCAGGATTGAGAGAACCAATAGAATAGAAACCGTCGTAATAGCCACCCCAACCCCAATTGAAGTCAAATTGGTTGGATGAGTTATAGCCGTCGCAAACGAAACAATGACCAGCACTGTAGTCATAACCTGTGTAAATGATAGGACGCGACTGGTTAAGTTCAGCTTTTAGAATCTGTTTCCACTCAGCATCGGTGAAATTATTATATTCCACGCTGGTCAAGCTCCAATCATAATGGAAATAGTCGCGCAAGGCATTCTCGGCGCATGCCAAAGTAGGATAGCCGAACGAAATCGTAGATGCGCCACTTCCGTCCGCACCATAATTCATCTCGCATGCCACACCAACATGGTACATAAGTGTAGCTACGGCGTTTACTTCTGAAGACGTAGAATAATATGTAAGTTCGGTAGGCATATTCGACCACTGGTAAGTGGTACTGCCGAAATTGGCTGATAACGTCTGACCATTCCACCTATAAGAATGTGAGCCATGCCCGGTTGTAGGGAAGTTCCAGTATTTCATAACTTGCGCAGTGGCAGTAGCTGTACAACCAGTCACAGACCTGTAGCCACCATCGTAAGGGCAGAGGTTGTTGTAGTAAGGCGACTGATCCCAAGTTGTACTGAGCAAAGGACTTACCACGTTGACGATTGCAGGGGCATTCGAGCAGAGGGGACTCGACAGCTTTTTCCACTGGCCTACCACCTCAGATGAAGGTTCAATGTTATTATCAACAAGCCACTGGATTTGCTTTCCCGTTCCAACGAGCCAAGCTTTCAGGTTCGCAGGCATTGAGTCATTGCGCACAGGGTTCATGAACGAGTAGCCAATGATAGGCAATGCCCTGTCGTCAGCAGAGACAATCACGAACCCCAAGTTGTCGCGGGTTGAGAAGATGTAGAGATTGTCAAACTCGACATCCAACTCCACAAGAGCGACATTAGGCATTTCCATGTTGTTTTGAGACCAGAAATTAGTGGCAATCTCTTTTGCGGTTTTCAGGTCAATAGGTTTGGCAGTAAGCGAAATAATCGCCAAAAAAGAAAGAAACAGTGTAATGCTGAAACGTTTCATTTTATATTTTCATTTGATTTTTCATAAATTTGTGCGAGTTCGGCGAGTGCTTTGTCGTATCTTGTCTGCGATGTCGTCTTGTCGTTGTTTATGACAGGGCCAGTTACGCAACCACCCTCACAAGCCATCACCTCAATGAATTGGTGAGGGCATTTGCCTGTCTTTGCGTATGCCTTGAGAAGAGCTATATTCTTACGGTTAAGGTTGCTGACGGCCACGAAATTAACGTGCTTGCCAAGGTGAGCTTGCACAGCACCTGCCACACCGCCAGTATGCCCATAACCATGGCTTTCCAGATACGCTTCCTCGTCAATGCGTATAGGCAATGACTGCTCAACCTCAATGTCAAGGCCATCAAGCACTGAGCCAACCTCCTCGAAGGTCATCACATAGTCAACGTTAGGGTTCATCATAGCCTCTTTGCGTTTTGCTATACAAGGGCCTATAAAGACTGTTACCGCATCTGGGAATTTCTTACGTGCATACTCCGCCGCATAGTACATAGGGCTGCCCGTCGATGAGACATATTTTTGCATATCAGGTATATGCTTCTTAACCAACTGAATATACGAAGGGCAGCATGAAGTGGTCATGAACGGCTGACCCTCAACCAGTTTTTCCATAAGTTCAGCACCCTCGGTCCTGGTAGTCTCGTCTGCACCGTAAGCCACCTCAACAATCTCGTCAAAACCTATAGACTTGATAGCGGAATAAATTTGTCCCTTAGGGGCATTGAATTGCGAAAGAATTGCAGGGGCAATCATCGCGACAACCTTCTTCTCAGGATTCTTTATTTGTTCAAGGATATCAAAGACTTGCGAGATGTCGAATATTGCGCCGAAAGGACAGGCATTCATACATTTTCCGCAGTATATACACTTGCTTTCGTCTATATGCTCAACGCCAAATTCGTCTTTCGAGATTGCCTTTACCGGGCAAGCCTCTTCGCAAGGTATAGGCACGTAGATAATGGCATGATAAGGGCAACTTTCGTGGCACTTTCCGCACGAGATACATACGTCATGGTTAATCTCCGCCTGCCCATTGGTTTTGAAATGTATGGCATTCTTAGGACAATTCATAAAACAAGTCCTTGCCACGCAACCTCGGCAGAGGTTTGAAATCTCGTAATTGACCTGCACGCACGACGAGCAAGCCTCGTCCATCACGCACATAATGTTGCGCTCAAACTTTTGACGACGCTCCAAAGCATTTTTTGCATAATGCGACAAAGGTGTCAACTCATCTTTTTCGTCGCTCATGTCAAAACCCAGCAGGGGGAACATCTTGTATTTCCACACCGCACGCTCTTTGTGGATGCAGCAGCGTCCACGGGCCTTTGACTGACGTGGGCTGAGATTAATGGGAAGGTGGTCAATGTCGTCAACCAACCGTCCCTCATGCCACATTCTTACAAGTTTTGCCAACAAACCGTGGCGAACGATCATAACATTACTCTTATAGGCCATATAGTTACGTGTGGTTTTAATTTTGCTGCAAAGTTAAGAAAAAACTTTGACATAAACGCTTTTATTTGCGATAAAATTAGTAACTTTGCACCCAAAACTGCGACCAAGTATGAAGAAACTTATCCTTCTTGACGCATACGCACTGATTTACAGGGCTTACTATGCTTTCCTCAGAATGCCGAGAGTTAACTCTAAAGGACAAAATACATCTGCCATTTTCGGTTTTGTGAACACGCTTGAGGATGTTCTCAAGCGTCAGACTCCTTCTCACATAGGCGTAGTTTTCGACCCAGGTGGCAAAACTTTCCGCCACGAGGTCTATGAAGATTATAAGGCAACACGCGAGGAGACCCCCGAGGACATCCGTTTTGCAATACCATACATCAAGCAAATAATCACCGCACACAATATCCCAGTAATCGTAGTTCCACGTTATGAGGCGGACGACATTATTGGTGCTTTGGCAAAGAAGGCAGAGGCAAAGGGTTTTGACGTGCTTATGATGACCCCTGACAAGGATTATGGGCAGTTGGTTACAGATAAGATAAGGATACTGAGGCCTGGCCAAGGCAGCAAACCTGCCGAAGAGATGGGGCCACAGGAAGTTGCGGACAAATGGGGGTTGCAGAATGCGGCACAGGTGGTTGACCTGCTGGCTCTTATGGGTGATGTATCTGATAATGTCCCAGGTTGTCCAGGCGTTGGCGAGAAGACGGCGGTGAAACTCCTTCAGCAGTTTGGCTCTATTGACAACATGCTGGAGCATACTGACCAGATTAAGGGTGCTTTGCGTCAAAAGGTTGAGGATAACGTTGAGAACATCCGTTTCTCTAAGTTCCTTGTCACGATAGACACCAATGCGCCTATCGAGTTCAACGAAGATGATTTTCAGCGACGTGAGCCTGACATGGCTGAACTGACGAAGATATACACTGAACTTGAGTTCCGCACTCTCCTTCAGAAGATGGATGCAAATGAGCTACAACCTTCGCTATTCGAAGAAGCTACGGAGGGTGAGCTGATTATCAGTGCTTTCACGACACTATCAGACATTGAGCATAATTACGAGTGTGTTGATAACGATGAAAAGATAGATAGCCTCTTGGCAAGACTCAGTAATTCAGAGCGTTTTGCCTTTGATACTGAGACAACGGGTGTTGACGCAACCACGGCGGAACTTGTCGGTATGTCGTTTGCCATTAAAGAGAACGAGGCTTATTACGTGCCTGTCCCCGCTATGAAGAACGAGGCACAGAAAGTTGTTGATAGATTTCGTGAAGTTCTCGAAAACGTTAATATTGGCAAGATTGGCCATAACATAAAATACGACATCATGGTTATGATGCGTTATGGCGTTGAGATAAAAGGCGAGATTGACGACACTATGGTTGCACACTATCTGCTTCAGCCAGAGATGCGTCACGGCATGGATTATCTTGCTGAAATACTGTTGAAATACCAAACAATACACATTGAGCAACTCATTGGTGGTAAGGGCAAAGGACAACTCAGCATGAGGGATGTGCCAGTCGCCAAAGTCGCTGAATATGCCGCCGAGGATGCAGACGTTACCTTGAAAATGTACAACATCCTCATGCCGCAACTCAAGGAATACAACGTTTTGCCATTATACAGGGATATTGAAATGCCATTGGTCAGTGTGCTTTCGCGTATGGAAATGTGTGGTGTGCTGATTGACGATTTTGCGCTTGCGCAGACAGGCGAGCAGATGAACTGTGAGTTGGACGATATTGAACGTGAAATCAAGGGTATAGCAGGCGAGGGCATAAACATAAGTTCTCCCCGACAGGTGGGCGAACTGCTCTTTGACACCCTTCATCTGGTTGAGAAGCCAAAGAAGACCAAGACAGGACAATATGTCACTGACGAAGAGACCCTTGAGCAGTTGCGCAATCTCCACCCTGTCGTCGGCAAGATTCTTGAATACCGTGGCGTGAAAAAACTGCTCAGCACCTACATCGAGGCTCTTCCAAGACTGATAAACCCTAAGACCGGACGTGTGCACACCTCGTTCAACCAGACAGTAACAGCTACTGGTCGTCTATCGTCATCAAACCCCAACCTACAGAATATCCCTGTCCGCGGAGAACAAGGCAGGGAGATTCGCAAAGCGTTCATCCCAACAGAAGGATGGAGGTTTATCTCTGCCGATTATTCGCAGGTTGAGTTGAGGCTTATGGCCCATTTCTCGCAGGACGAGAACCTTTTGAAGGCATTCCGCGAGGATAAGGATGTCCACAGTGCCACAGCCTCTACTCTCTTTGGTGTAAGTATTGACGATGTCACGAGTGATATGCGCCGTCGTGCAAAAACCATAAATTTCGGCATCATCTACGGTATGTCTGTTTTTGGAATGTCCGAGCGCATGGGGATTTCGCGTAACGAGGCTAAAGATTTTATCGACAGTTATTTCGCCAACTTCAGCGGAGTCAAGCGGTATATGGATGATGTTGTCGAAAAGGCAAAAAAGGATGGTTATGTAGAGACATTGCTCCACCGTCGCAGGTATCTGCCCGATATAAACTCTAAAAATGGCAACGTCCGTGGTTTTGCCGAGCGAAATGCCATAAATGCGCCAATCCAAGGAACTGCCGCCGACATTATCAAAATAGCCATGGTGAGGATTGACGAACGTCTTCGTCGTGAAAATATGAAGGCTGAGATGATTCTTCAGGTGCATGACGAGTTGAATTTCAACTGCCCTGCCAACGAGGTGGAACACTTGAAAACCATTCTTCGCGAGGAGATGGAGGGTGCATACAAACTTGACGTCCCTCTGCGCGTTGACATAGGCGAAGGTGAAAATTGGCTTGAGGCACACTAAAATCGCCAAGACTCTAAAAACCAGAAAAATACAAATAACTATGAAATATCTTTTTACCACATTATTGGCATTATCAATGATGCTGACTGTTTTTGCGGTTGAACCCCCGCAAGGTTCTTTCACTTGGGGTGTTCCCGTCCCTTTGTCTATTGACTATCAGGCAAGTGAGACCCTCAGTGTAAGTTCAGCCACAATTCAGCAGTTTACCGTGACATACCAGTTACAAGACCCTGCAATGGCGCAATATATAGCCATAAATGGCGATGTAGTTACAGTGTTGAAACATTATGCAGGCGACAACGAGCAGACGCAAGGCAAGATATACATCAAGGCTGTCATCACTGGCATGACTGAGTACGACGACACAGAAATCACGACCCACATAACGACCCGCAAAATCACCCCTACCCTTCAGTGGAACTGCGTTCTCGGTGACATGAGTTGCGGCAGCAGCGTCCTTCTTTCAGCCGTTCACGGCAACACTGACCGTCCATTGATGGGGGTGACCTACACCTCGTCCGACAATATTTCAAGCCCCTCAGGCTGTGTACAGATTGATCAAAACACAGGTATTATGACCGCCACAAACGTGGGCAACGGCATATACATAACCGCCAAGATTGACTCTACCGATAACTACAAATCCACCAGCATAACATACTTCAGTAACGACAGCATTGTGCGTTTCAATGTGGTGAAAGGCAATAGGATAATTTCTTGGGACAGCACTGATTTCAGCGTAATAAACAACCTTTATGGCGATTTGCCGTTGAAGGTAAATTACCTTGCCCCTGAAGATTCCTTGAAAATAGTTTCGAGCGATCCTCTAACAGCGGAGGTTATGTCTGGTAACATTCTTCACATCTACAAGGCAGGCAAAGTACGTCTGACAGCAACAGTCTCTGGCACAAACAATTACTATGAAGCCACCAGCGACACTACTATAAACATTCCTGCCGTTCAACCTACTATTGCTTGGGACGAGAATGTCATCAGCGACATAGACAGCCATAAGATTATCACCTCTACGACATGCAATTACCCCATGAAGGTTTGGGTTACCTCAAACTACGGTGACACGGCACGCTATGAGTTTTCAATACCAGAGAGTGAACAAGGAATTGCGACTGTTATTGGCGACACTGCCATCTGTTGTTACGCCGAAGGCACAATCCACCTCTCGGCTGTCGCCAAGGCTGCCGGACGTGTGTCGCAACCTATCACTCACGAGATTAACATCTACACTGGCGAACTTGACTTTGTAACGCAGGGCAATTGGGATGACGTAAACTGTTGGTCACGCAGCGACCTTGCCAACAATCCTGAGAACTACCAAATCAACATAGTTAACCATTGCACTGTGCGTAACGGTGAAAATGCACGTTGCAAAGGATTGAAGATTTACGCCAACGGCAGCATAACCATAGAGCCACAGGCATCACTCTACGTTGAGGGAAGCGTCGAGAATCTAAGTAGCGAGACAAGCCTACGACTCAAGGCAGACAGGGACAATATGGCACAACTAATTATGGCTGAAGGCAATCCACTTGCCACAGTCGAAATGTATCTTGACCACTCCATAAAAAACAATGACACCATTTGGAGCAGCCACGGCATACCTTTGGACAAAGGTTACATAAGCGACACGGCAATGCTGAGCGTCAAAAAGTGGAAGAACGGTTGGGTGAAGCAAAACGGTCATAGAATCAGCCTTGAAGCATTCGAAGGTTACCTCATAGCCAACAAAACCCCAAAGACTTACACCACCGACGGAAGGATAGTCACAGGCGACAAAACCCTGGTACTCCACAGGGCACCAGGTGCGCATTCAAGCGCTGGCCACAACTTCATCAGCAACAGTTACACCGCCCCTGTCAACATAAGCGAGATAGAGTTCCTGAACATGAACTCAGAACTGTTTGAGCCAGTCAAGGGGCAATACCGCACATTGCCTAAATACACCTCTTTCACAATGGGTTACGGCAAGTGGAACCCTGGTGTGTCACTATTTGCCGAAGCTGTTTCGAACGAAAGTGCAATCAAGATAGACTACCGCAATGCTGTAATCGAAGAAACGGAAAACACGCTTTTCAATATGCTCAAGATTTCAGTCACCGACCAAGAAGGACACTCTGACACCCTTGTCCTCATGGATGCTGATTTCTGTACAGAGCAGTATGACGACGGCTATGACGGAACAAAATGGGAAGGCGACACATGTATGCCACAACTTTTTGCCAACACGGAATGGGGTAAGGCTTACGTCAACGTTGAGCAGTCAATCGTGGCGCAAAGGATAGGTTTCAAGGCTGCACGCAACAATGAGAATTACACAATCCATTTCCACACTGAGGGTTTGGATAGCACTTACAGCCAACTATACCTTTTCGACGCTAAGACACAAGGCTTTGTTGACATAATGGCTGGTGACAGTTATACGTTCCAAGGAAGCACGCTCGGCGAAAATGACCGTTTCACGATTATGCGTGACAAGGTGACCCCTCATAAGGACAAACACGGACGTTGCATAATGGTGCTTGGCGACAAGGTGCTGCTGGTGGGTTTCGAGAACAGCGATGTTCCTGTCCGCGTCTTCAACCTTGAAGGCAAACAGGTCTGCGAATACAACACCCAAGATGGTCCTTGGTTGCTGCTTCCGCCACTTGCCCCTGGCTTTTATTTCATCAATGCGGAACACTGCACCACAAAATTCTACAAATAAATTAATAAACCAAAAGACCTACAAAAAACGTAGCCCATACAAACAACAAAACTATTTCTGCCTTTTTTTGCTGTCTGGTTTCAATAAAAAAGGCCTGTGGTCAATTTATGCTCTGGCTAAAACCAGCAAGAATCAATAAGGATATATCCTTATATGGCTGCTGCCGTTCTCGCCATCCTTGATGAGTTGGATTTGCGTTGGGATACTCTCACGCATTTTCTCGGTGTGGCTGATTATGCAGACCTTCTTGCCCTGCGACGACTGCAACATCCTCAGAGACTCTATCACCGTTGTCAGTGTCTCAGGGTCAAGGGTGCCAAAACCCTCGTCAATGAAAAGATTCTCGAAATGGACATTCCTTGACGATAACGACGACAACCCCAGAGCAAGCCCTAAAGAGACAATGAATGTCTCGCCGCCTGACAACGACGTAGTCTCGCGCACCACATCCGCCCTGTTGTGGTCAATCACACGAAGTCCCAACGAGTTTTTTACCTGCACCAACTCATATCTGTCATTGAATTTACGTATCTCTGCATTGGCATGTTCCACAAGGAAGCGCAACGTATAGCACTGGGCTATTTTGCGTAACGTCTCGCCTTCGTTTGCTCCTACGGCTTTGCTGATTTCCTCCCACTCTTTTTTGAGGTTCTCGGCATTCTGTGTTTTGATAAGCAGTTCACCTAATGCCGCACTTGCCTCATCGTGGTTTCTCTTTCGTGCCTTGAGCGTGGTCAACTCCTCATTATCCCTGCCGTTAAGTTCTATCTGCCTGTTTGTCAACTCACTCTCCGTATGCTCTGGCTTGCTCTCCTGATGTTTGTCGTATGTGTTTACGGCAACTTCAAGTGCTGACCTTTTTGCGGTCAGGTTGTTGTCAATATCGCTTATCTTCTTGCGCAGCAGTTCCCAGTCACGGTTGCTCTGAAACAATTGTGCTATAGCGTCTTTCGACAGTTGCTTCTCGTTCCTTAGGTTATAACTGTAAATCCAACCATCAAGCGCACCAAACACCCTATTCTTTTTCTCATTCATCTCATTGAGAGAATCATTAGTGCTTTTAATCTGGCCCTCCTTCATTTGTAGGTTCTCACGCAATTTCGCAAGTGCCTCTTTATGCTTAGACTCTCTTTCTTGCCTGGTTCTGACCTCCTCCGCAAGTCTTTTGTCCATTGTCTCAGGGTCATTGTCGCCAATCTCGTCATAAAGGGCTTTTCCCCTCTCTGCCACCAGTGTTTCAGCCGATTTCAATGCCCTGCCAGCTTCCTGAAGTGTCTGACATTTCTCTGCCAACTGTTTGTCGAGGTTCTCTGTCTTGCCTTTCTCTGTCTCCCATTTTGTGGCGGCGTTGTTCACCTTTTCATTGGCGGCATTTATGTCTGCTGTTGATTTCATGGTATAATCTGAAAGTGCCTTGTCGCTTTTGTCTGAAAAACTGCGCAACTCCCTGACTCTTTTTGCCAACTGATTGTATCTGTCTAGATTTCTTGTAGCCTCGTCAACGTCTGCCTGACATTGGGGCTTCATTGCAGTCAGTTTTCCTACATCTTCAGACCAATCCCCGTGTCTTTTCCTCACGTCAACCCATTCAGCATTGAGCATATCCAACTCTTTCTGAAGTTCCAGGTTTGTGGCATTTATTGTGCTTATCTGTCCATTATTCTTGCCTTGTTCACGAGTAAGTCTATTTATTTTTTCATGTGCTTCCCTGACAGCCTCCTGCTTTTTTATTACAATGTCACTCAACTCGTTAATCACAATATCGAACTCTCTACTATTGCAAAAAGGATGCACCGTCGCACCACAAAGGGGACATTGGTCACCCTCCTTCAAGTTCTGACGATGAAGAACCCAATCCTCGCTTGTCATCAACGTCTGTGTTTTGCGCAAAGTCTCCAATTCCAATTCAAGTTCAACCACGTTAATTCCTTGCAACTCCTTCTCTATCTCCTCGTTCCTTAATGTCAAAACGTCGAGAGTATTCTTATTTTTCTCAGCCTCCTGCTTTTTTGCTATGCGTTGCGTCTCTGTTTTTATTGCGCTGTTCAGGTCGTTGATTATTCCCTCGGCATTGCTTTTGGCATCTTGTAACTTCTTAGCATCCTGAGCTTCGAATATGCCATTTTCGCTTTCAAAAGCTTCCCTGTCGATTTTCGCTTTATCCGACAATCTCTTGGTCTCATTTTCCACCGCCTTACTCAGTTCATCCCGTTTTCGCACTGCGTCTGCCAACTCTTTTTCTGCTTCAGCAATAAGTTTTCTATTGTCATCCAAAGCCTTTTGTGCAGCATCATTTGCCTTCTTCGCATTGTCTCTTGCCGTCAGTCTTTCAACTCTTGTTTTTTCCGCACTTTCCAACTCTACCTTGATTCTTCGTGCCTCGTTGATATGGGGTTTCTGTGTTTCATATAGGTTTACGGCATTTTCGGTCTCTTGCCTGAGAATTTCCGCTCTTTGCTCATCGGTGCTTATCTTTGCGACAATCTGCTCCTTCTCTCTTCCAAGAGCGTCAAGGTCACGATTGCATTTGGCAATCATTGCATTTGCCTCTTGCCCGTCTTTATATAGCGAAACCGCCTCTGTGGTAACGTCGTGCAGCGTAAGATGTTCTTTGTCATTTGCCACGCTGTCAACCAATTGCTGTGCGTCTTCCACATCTTTTTGTGCAGACTCCACCCTTTGGGCATTCTCTTTTTCCGTTTTATACCACTGCAAAGCCTCGGCGATACGTTTGAGTTCCTCCCTTGTGCTTTCTTCCTCCTTCCTCAGTTCTTCTATTCTTGTCTCTATTGCCGACAGTTCCTCGGCAGGGATTATGTATTGACCGTTAACCGAACATTGCATGTTCAGGGTGTTGAACTCCTCCACAGCCTTTTCTTTTTCCGTTTTTATGCCGGCGGCAATGTTTTTGTACATCTCCTCTGAGCCTATCAGCTTCTCCAACAGACGGAAACGCTCTTTCTCATCCCCTGCAAGGAAAGTCGCAAAAGCCCCTTGCGGAATTAACACAGTGCGCAGAAATTGCTCATACTCAAGCCCTATTATCATTGGTATGCTGTTCCAGTCTGCAATCTCCTCTTTCACTATGCCGTTATCGCTTGTCAGACGGATAAGTGTCGTCACAGAGTCCTGATAATATATTTTCCCAAAACGCACGCTCCATTCCGCACGATACACAAAGCCGTTATTTGCAAGGAAGGTCAGTTTGCTGTAACCCTCTTTCTTGCCGTTTGACAGTATGTTGCGGCAGTCTAAAGGGCTTGTGCTGTTCTGGTTCTCCTCGTCCGTTGCGCCGTAAATCTTGTAAATCTGCTTTGCCTCGCCTTTTTTCCTCGGATAGCGTGGCGCACGGTTGTACAAGGCAAGGCAGATTGCGTCAAGTATTGTGGATTTACCTGAGCCTGTAGGACCTACGATGCTGAATATGCTGCTGTTTTTCAGCGCACCATCCTCGAAATCTATCACTTCGCCGCACTCTCTGTCAAGCGACGCAAGGTTCTTTATCTCCAACTTCAGTATTCTCATGGCGTTAGTTTGTTAATCAATTTCTTCAACATTTCCTCCTGATGCTCATTCATTTCGCATTTATTGATTACCGCAAATGTCTCTTTGAGTGCCTCCATAGGGTCACGGTTGATGATGTCATCTATGCTCTCAAACCTTGCAGAATCTGTTATGTTGGCTACATTCAGTGCCGGCATAACCTTCTCTATTTTGCACAGCACCACATCTTTGTTTTTCACAGCCTCCTCAAGGTCGCTGATTACGTCGTTATCGACTTTGTCAAGCGACACACGCATGAGCAGATACTCGAAATCGTCACTCAGTTCTCCATCCTCTTTACGCTCTCTCAACACTTTCTTTATCAGCTTCTTCAGTTCCTTTGGTGTAAGTTGGGAATTGTCATCTGGCAGGATGCGCAGTTTGTGCTGCGGGGTGTATTCTATGAAATCAACCTCGACTTCGTCGCCTATTGTTATCAGGTCAACACCATGCTTGTAGTCAACTTCGGCAAATGACATTGGCAGAATGCTTCCCGTGTATCTTGCCCAATCTGTATTCCAAATGTGCTGTCGTTTATGTATATGACCGCAGGTTAGATAGTTGGGATGTTCCATCCAACCATCCATATTCACCTGCTCCAGACCACCAACCACTATCTTCTCGCTTGCGTTACGCTCTGCAATCTCTGCACCCTTTGCGTACATGTGTGCCATCATCACAATTTTCCTGCCCGGGTACTCGCTTCTTGCCCTCATGGTCAGTTCCCTGAGAAAATCATTAACCCCTGTGGAGTAATCGTTGCCCGTCAAAACATCGCTTCTCAGATATGGCACTGCCAACACAACCACCTCCTCACCATCCTTGTTGGTGATAGGAATCATCAGGTCTTTGTAATTGACCACCAACTTTTTCTCTTCTGTATCCCAGTCGTGACTCACTGTCCCCCGAATCTCCATTTTGTACCTTGACAGCAGGGGTCGCGGTGCCTCAAGACGATAAGCCGAGTCATGGTTTCCCGCAGTTATGACAATCTTCATCTCAGGACAGACAGCTGTTGCGTCAGCCAGAAACTCATAGTAAGCTGACTGTGCGGCGGCAGAAGGGTTGCCGTTGTCAAAGACATCCCCTGCCACTAAAAGGGCATCAGGTTTTTCTTCCTCAATGCGCCTGAGAAGCCACTCTAAGAAATGTTTGTGTTCTGGCAAACGGTCATTGCCATGGAACATATTGCCAATGTGCCAGTCACTTGTCGCAATTATTTTCATAATCGGTTAATAGTCTATTCCACGATGCAAAGATACAACTTTTTTTCGATTCTCCCCACAGAAATCTGGGAAAAAACCACATTTCAGTGGCGTGCGTCAGCTAAGCTATCCAGCTAACCCTTTGTCCGAGTTATATTCCTTTTTTGTTAACGATGAATCGTTATGGTGGCTGCAAAGTCACACTTTTTCGAGGATAAGAGTTTTTTTGCGATTTCTTTTGTAAATTCAAAATAATGTCGTATCTTTGCACCCGCAAACCTGCGCCTGTGGGATGTCTCATAAGGGGTAGGGGAGCAGACATATTTATAGGCGTTTATTGACGCTTGTTTCGGCTTACTAAAATCTGGAAAATTTTGCTCGTTCCGAAATGAGATGTTTCAATGGATGTCTGTGGTGTATGTATATTCATGCGCTCATTTGAGTGCGGTTATGCATATCGGCGCAGGCTACGTTGTCATTCTTATCGGGCGGGTTTTCCAGAACCTTAGTAAGGAGAATGATAGCGATGGACTGCGTTTCTTATATGTCTATATACGATTAATAACTAATCCTAATATCCAAGCTATGGCACTAATTGACGTAGTGAAATGTAATGTGAACAATAACGAGTTTGTTTACAAATTCCCATCTGACGACCTTCGAATGGGGTCGCAATTGGTGGTTTATACAGCTCAGACTGCTTTCTTTGTCAAAGGAGGACAAATCTGTGATGAGTTTAAGGCTGGTACATACACCATTTCATCTGAAAATATTCCTATTCTCAATAAAATTCTTAACGTTCCATTTGGGACAAAGTCTCCATTTCAAGCAGAAGTTTGGTTCATTAACCAAATAGCGAAGTTAGATCTCAAATGGGGAACATTTCAACCCATTCAGATTGAAGATCCCAAATATGGAATAATTGTTCCAGTTAGGGCATTTGGTCAATATGGTGTAAAGATTATTAATCCTCGTTTGTTTTTGGAAAGCCTTATTGGCAATATGACCTCCTTTACAAGCGAAAACATTGACCAATATTTTAAGGGTAAATTGGTTTCGCATCTGAGCGAATTGGTTGCAACAAAGATAACAAATGAATCTATATCCATATTGGACATAAATACCCATTTGTTGGATATGTCATTATTTGTTGAACGCCAACTCAACGATGTATTCCAAAAGTATGGAATAGGTCTTGTTGATTTCTCTATAATGTCTATAAACGTTCCTCAAGATGACCCAAGCATTATTAAACTGAAAGAAGCAAAGGCAACTGCAGCTCGTTTGCGTGTCACTGGTCGTGATCTATATCAAATGGAACGCAGTTTTGATGTATTAGAGAAAGCCGCAGGTAACACAGGTGCAGGTGGTCAGATGATGGCTATGGGTGCAGGCATAGGTGCCGGAATGGGTATGGGAAATGCTTTTGGTAATATGACGGCAAATACTATCAATACTAATCCTGTTGTACCACCACCTATTCCTCAAGCCATAACATATTACCTTTATATCAATGGTCAGCAATACGCAAACCAGACTTATCAGCAAATAGAATCATTGTTTGCGCAGGGGGTGATTGATGCTAATACATTGGTATGGAAAGTAGGAATGGAAAATTGGCTGCCTTTGTCTCAGATTCAAGAATTGGTGACGATTATGAATAAGCAGACACCTCCAACTATTCCACCTCAAATATCATAAACTCAATGTTATAATATGAAGAAGTTAATTGTTATTTCTGGCATAATCTTGCTGGTCGCCAATTTGTCGTTCGGCTTGATATTGACTAAATACCCAATGTTCAACGTTGGAGTGAATAGTGCTGTTATCATTGCTACAATGGTATTTCTCTATGTTTTGCAGGTAATCAGGATGAAAGATGCTTTTGTCATTTCGCAAAGTTTCTTGTTCTTGTTTTTTGGCATAGTAAAGTTTATTCTTGGTTGCTTCGCTCCGCAACGATTTGCCGACAATTGGTGTCTTATGGTCATAATATTGCTCATTGTTTTTGAGGGAATGTTATTATTGATAACAAATTTAATGTCTAACAAATGAATGATGAGTTATATAATATATTCATTAACTTGCTGTATAATAATCTGAAAAATCAATCAAAATGAGCTTGGTAAGTGCTAAATGTCCAAATTGCGGTGCAAACATTCAAGTGGATAATGTTAGTAGAGAATGTTTCTGTTCGTATTGTGGTAGTAAGATACAAATACAAGAGATGGCTAATCGTTCCGTGAAAATTGACAGGTCGAATGATTATAATAATTTTCTTCTCTTGGCTAAAGAGAATGCAGAAATTGGTCTTTTCGATGAAGCTGTTACATACATAGATAAGTCTCTTGAGATTCAACCCGTTTCTGCTTATGTGTGGATGTTGAAAGCATATTATTCAGCTGGATGTAGAAATTTTGATGACTGCAATGAAAATGCTATTGATTTAAATATTGATTTCTTTGACATGACAATTATTGTGTTTGGTCAAAAAGCAATTAAATTAGCATCATCTGAATACGAAGTAAGTTATTATACAACTAAGGTTTATCAACTTTTCCTTGCTATTGCAAAAAAAATTCTTGTAAGTACTTATGAGTCTGCTTCAGACGTGCAATGGCTGAAAGATAGATATATTCAATTAAAAGAAATATATTCTATGGTTCAGTTAACCACTAATGGCCAACAAGAACATGAACGATTGCTTTCAATAGAGGATAGCGGAAATATAGATATCTTAGACAGTTCACTGGAAAACGCAGTGGAATTTGTAAAAGCGATTCCTAAGGAATTTATCACAGTAAAATATTATTCTGCAATCAAGGATATTGCAAATAAATACCTCAAATGTATTATGAAAATTAATGAGAGATTCTTGATTTATAATATGCACTGGTCGGATGAATATAAAAAACGAAATAATGAAGCAATGTTTCTTATTAATTCATATCTACCAGAAAATGAAAGGGATACAATAGTGGATGAAAATAATGATTCGCAAATATCATCAACCAATAATGATGAGCTAAATAATTTGATGATTTTTTTTGTATTTATTGTGTTTGTAATTATGATTGTTTTTGTCATACTCGCTTTATCGTAAAATGTCAACTTGTATCAATAAGATGATAGGTTTCAGAGTTATATTGTAAAATAATAAAATATTGATTATGTTTGAAGAGTACAAAAAACAAGGATTTGATGGTTTTAAGACCATTGCAGAACTAAAACGTAATGATACATGTATTCCTAAGCAAGGAGGTGTGTATCTGGTTTTAAGAGGAACGTTGGAGGCACCAAAGTTTCTTGAGACAGGAACAGGAGGATTTTTCAAAGATGAGAATCCTAATGTGCCACTTGACGAATTGCAACGCAATTGGGTTGAAGGAGCGGATATAGTTTATATCGGCAAGGCGGGTTCTAAAGATGGTTCGGCAACATTACAGTCACGTTTGCGCCAGCTTATTTCCTTTGGTTGTGGAAATAAAGTTGGACACAGGGGAGGAAGGTATCTCTGGCAATTGGAAGATTCAAATGATTTGATTGTATGTTGGTTGTCTCTCATAGACAAAGAACCAAGGGATGTTGAAAAAGAATTGATACAGTCGTTTAAGATACAACATTCCGGAATGCGACCTTTTGCTAATTTGCAGGACTGATGATTTTACTAATTTATTCATTATTATAAATATGGGAAAATGTTTATCGTGAAGTATGCCATGGAAAATTCATGGTAATCAGAATGGGAAAGAATTTTGATTTACATGTAGAGGTGAGGGAACATAATTTCTCAAGTCACTTGTAACTTGATACTATTTGTTTAAACTACCCTGAGTCTCTTAGGAGAACTTTGGTATCCTTCGACCATCGTACAAGAATACTCACGAAATCTTGTACGATGGTCGAGTATTAGTCAAGTAAGAAAACCTTTTTTCACTTCGTATGTAAAATTCCGCACCTTTCCGCAAATATCATTTTTGTGGCGTGCGTCAGCTAAGCCATCTCGCTAATGCAATCTCCTAGAACTTCTAGAACATCTAGAAAAGCGCAGCGTTCTATGAGAACTATGACTCTGTAACTATTCTTTTGTTGAGATACACCTTGCCAACCGCTATACCATATATACATATAATATACTATCTCTTTTTTTTGAGAGGGGGGGTGCAAGTTTTTAGGTGAAATTATTGAAATTATTGAAATCGTCAAAATGTTTCCGCAAGCGAAATATTTGATTATCTGATATCTACAACAACTTCTCAGGTCAGCAATAATGAATTTGGGACTTGTTGGACGGACATTGCCACCCTGCTTTCGCCATATCTCACTCCAAAAAACCAAAAACCGCTAGCAAAAAACATATTGAACGACTGCCCCTTCTAAAGACCCTCCCCAAGTGGGCTCGAAATGTTAAAATATTATCCCATTCCCACTGAAAAACAACCATCCGACTTCCCATCCACCGTCATAAGGCAAAAGAGCAAGAAAAGAGCAAGCCCAACCGTACCATAAAATCATCACGATTTCAATAATTTCAATAATTTCACCTAAAAATCTGGGGGTATATCTAGCCTTAAATGTTAATTAATGACTCTATAACGAATTGAGTGGCTGGAAACAATGTATATTCACAGAATTGGATTCTCCCCACCCCCTGCCCCTCCCGGAAGGAAGGGAATACCTTATAGGTAATGCCTTGTTACCCAGGGTTTACACCCCAACCTTAGAAGCCACTAATTATTTTCATAATAAGTCATATAGTCTATTCCACGATGCAAAGATACTGCTCTTTTCTAAACTTGCAATGATAACTGGCAGGGTTTTCACATAAAAGCTAAGCTTTTCTTGACCTATTCAAGAATAAGTCGTACCTGCGGAAAATCATTCTGGTAGCAACATTAAAAAAACTAATCCTTATCACCCAACACCCATACGATTACTCGTTTTGCACTATCACTCAATGCAATAAACTATCTTGCCATTTCTCGGAAAACCTCCAATGTCTTTATGTTGCCAAATGCGAAAAGATGATGTTGATAATATCTAACTATGAAATCTATGAACTCGCTTCGTTGCGAGGAAGTTAATCTGAAAGGTTCGTCCTTGATGATATTGACAAGGCACTCGCTGAGTTTATGGTTTAGGCACTCCCCGAAACTCTCTGCGGTCATCCTGCCTTCCTCGATGTCGAGTACGGCATAATCGTCAAAATCGCTGATATCAGGCATAATGCCAACGTATGACATTAGTTTCGTCAAGAAAATTATGTGGCAGTCGTTGACCCCATCCGAAGATTCGTCCATTGTTATAACTGAGGTACGGACAAACTCAAACAGCTCAGGGTCTTGTTGTTGGTAACGTAAACTCTTTTGCAACATTTCGGCAACAAACTGCGCCTCAAGAATCTTCATTGGGTTTACGTCAAGCGAGCGGAAAGGGTAGGCAAGTGCGCAATCAGAGATATATTTGACCTCCGAAGACGGTTTCCCTGAAAGTTGCACCTCAAGGATTGACAATGGCGACAGGTAACTACGTTTGAATCTCGAACGTTTGACCCCAGTGTGGATGTTGACAGTGACAAGCCCCTGTTGGTCAGTAAACATTGATACCATGAAACTGTTGTCGCTGTACCGCACGGCATTTAGGACGATAGCCTTCATTGCCTTATTTCCCCTTTGAAAACGCCACGGACTATACTTCCGTCACCTGTTTTCGTCACTTTTTTAAGCCTAAAAAATTAATTTGTTGATTGTCAAAAAA
>JAKSNS010000067.1 GCA_024399545.1 Paludibacteraceae bacterium | reverse complement strand
TGCACCTCAGCAATTCAAGCAGAGCTTGATTGCCTTCGGTTTGCAGTAATTTTGGTATCTTGCTGATTGTCAGTCGGTCACAATGCCCGCATTGCTCCCTTCTTTCGCACAGCAATCTGCCTAAAATAAACTTCAAAAATACTCAAAATGAATTTATAGAACACACCTTAAAGCATTATGATTTCGTATAACGTTGACGATGTGCGGATGCCTAAATTCGCACATCGTTTTGTTTCAAAATGGATTAGGGAGGTGGCAGAAGAATATGGCTGCAAAATCGGCGAGATTGCGTATATATTTTGTAGCGACCCACGTCTCCTTGAGGTCAACAAACAGTATCTTGGCCATGATTATTTCACCGACATAATCACCTTCGATTATAGCGAGGGGGAGAAAATCGCAGGCGACATATTCATTTCGGTTGACACAGTGGCAAATAACGCCAAAGAGTATGGCGTGACATTCGACAACGAACTGATGCGTGTAATGATACACGGAGTGTTGCATCTGACAGGACAAGGAGACAAGACAGACAAGGAGTTTCGTGAGATGAAAGAAAAGGAGAACAAAGCACTTTCAATGTTACCACTATGAGACAACTGATTATTACCATAGCAGCGTTAATTGTTTCGATTGGCGTTTTTGCCGAGGATATGCGGCTTTCAGACTCAATCCCATGTAAATATTTGGGCAGCCTCTTTTACGGCGACAACGTTGGCTATCAGTTGAATTTCGAGACTGGTAGCCTCAGATTGCGTGACAGAAGAGGCAAGGGAGATTTGATTTCTGTGACATTGGTAGTTCCACGCAAAGGGAACAAAAGCAATGTACTTCCAGAAGGGGAGTTCATACTCGGTTCTTCGGACACCTTGATGATAAACACTTTAGACTATTATGCAAGTAGCGTAAGACATTATGGAGAGAATGGTGGCACTTTCCGTCGTCCTGATTCGCACAATGCTTTCCAACAGTGCACCTTGAAAATTGATAAACAAGAGAAAGGCAGTTACGTGGTAAGAATATCATACAGACTGAGAAACGGCGAGCAAGGGGATTATATTTACATGGGGAGAGTGAAACCTGAGAAACACGACAAACGTGCGAGATTCAATTTTATGCCAAAGAATAAAGGCATCAAAAATTGGCAGTTGACCGATGCGAAATTGGAACTACAAGGTACTACGGCATTCTCATCGCGCAAAGCCACGCTGGTTTTCGTCTGTGGCGATGATTTTTACGGTATGGCGGTCGTTTATCTGCCTATTGACGAGGTTAACGGACACTATGTTGTCAGATACGGGAAAATGGCTGGAAGCTGTGAGAAATCAGTTGGAGGTTATGACAGCGGCGGTTACTACAACCTGTACAATACAGGTATCCAAGATGATTTTGAAGGGTATTTCTATTATCCTGAGTCAGGTTACATTGACATTACGGATGAGAAAACGTTTTTTGAGTTCGTGAGTCGTGACGGAAGTATAGTCCGTGGCGTTTTCAAAGGGGAAATAAGGCAATGAAGGCTATCGTCCTAAATGCCGTGCGGTACAGCGACAACAGTTTCATGGTATCAATGTTTACTGACCAACAGGGGCTTGTCACTGTCAACATCCACACTGGGGTCAAACGTTCGAGATTCAAACGTAGTTACCTGTCGCCATTGTCAATCCTTGAGGTGCAACTTTCAGGGAAACCGTCTTCGGAGGTCAAATATATCTCTGATTGCGCACTTGCCTACCCTTTCCGCTCGCTTGACGTAAACCCAATGAAGATTCTTGAGGCGCAGTTTGTTGCCGAAATGTTGCAAAAGAGTTTACGTTACCAACAACAAGACCCTGAGCTGTTTGAGTTTGTCCGTACCTCAGTTATAACAATGGACGAATCTTCGGATGGGGTCAACGACTGCCACATAATTTTCTTGACGAAACTAATGTCATACGTTGGCATTATGCCTGATATCAGCGATTTTGACGATTATGCCGTACTCGACATCGAGGAAGGCAGGATGACCGCAGAGAGTTTCGGGGAGTGCCTAAACCATAAACTCAGCGAGTGCCTTGTCAATATCATCAAGGACGAACCTTTCAGATTAACTTCCTCGCAACGAAGCGAGTTCATAGATTTCATAGTTAGATATTATCAACATCATCTTTTCGCATTTGGCAACATAAAGACATTGGAGGTTTTCCGAGAAATGGCAAGATAGTTTATTGCATTGAGTGATAGTGCAAAACGAGTAATCGTATGGGTGTTGGGTGATAAGGATTAGTTTTTTTAATGTTGCTACCAGAATGATTTTCCGCAGGTACGACTTATTCTTGAATAGGTCAAGAAAAGCTTAGCTTTTATGTGAAAACCCTGCCAGTTATCATTGCAAGTTTAGAAAAGAGCAGTATCTTTGCATCGTGGAATAGACTATATGACTTATTATGAAAATAATTAGTGGCTTCTAAGGTTGGGGTGTAAACCCTGGGTAACAAGGCATTACCTATAAGGTATTCCCTTCCTTCCGGGAGGGGCAGGGGGTGGGGAGAATCCAATTCTGTGAATATACATTGTTTCCAGCCACTCAATTCGTTATAGAGTCATTAATTAACATTTAAGGCTAGATATACCCCCAGATTTTTAGGTGAAATTATTGAAATTATTGAAATCGTGATGATTTTATGGTACGGTTCCTGTTTTCGTCACTGGGACACCCAAAAAGTCTCACCCATCCTTTCCACAGACTA
>JAKSNS010000066.1 GCA_024399545.1 Paludibacteraceae bacterium | reverse complement strand
AGCATCTGACTGTTAATCAGAGGGTCCTTGGTTCAAGTCCAAGAGGGAGAGCAAACGAGAGGCAGAAGGCGGGGGTCTTTTGCCTCTTTTGCCATATAAATCCACTGACTATGACGAAACAAGAACAATTCGACAAGAGATACATGAAGATGGCTCTCGTTTGGGCGGAGAACTCATATTGCAAACGCCGCCAAGTAGGCGCAATCCTCGTAAAAAACCAAATGATAATCTCCGACGGCTACAACGGCACGCCATCTGGTTTTCCGAACAACTGTGAAGACGATAACAACACCTCGCTACCCTACGTGCTTCACGCCGAGGCAAACGCAATAACCAAAGTGGCTCGCTCGTCGAACAACAGCGAAGGCGCAACCCTCTATGTTACAGCGTCGCCATGCATTGAATGCGCTAAACTGATTATCCAAGCGGGAATCCGCCGCGTGGTCTATTACGAGGAATACCGCATAACAGACGGCATTGACCTGCTGAGACGAGCTGGCATAACCGTAGAAAAGATTGACCTTTAATCAATAATACCTTTATGAAAAAGCTATTCCTATCCCTTCTGATTTTGGCAATAGGCATTCTGATTGGCTTTCTGATTGCCCTACGTTCAACAAACTCGCTGTTAGGCACAATTTACGGCGGAATGAACTCACAACAAAAGGGCGAGAACAAAATCACCACCCTACTCAAAACACTTGACTACCTGTACGTTGATACCATTGACATCAACAAGATAGACGATGCCGCCGTGGCATACGCACTTTCGCAACTCGACCCACACTCTTCATACATTCCTAAAGAGGATATGGAATTTGCCAACCAAGGCCTCAACGGCAAATTCTCTGGCATAGGCATACAATTCAACATACAAAACGACACAATATACATTGTTGACGTAATTTCTGGAGGGCCTTCGGAACGTGCTGGAATACTTGCAGGTGACCGTATAACAGCCGTTGACGACACGGCTTTCGTAGGCAAAGGCATAAACAACGAAAAGGTTTTCAACAAATTGCGTGGCAAGAAAAACTCCACGATTAAACTTGAAGTCGTCCGCCGTGGCACTAAGGAGAAACTCCATTTCACGATGAAACGTGACGACATCCCAGTTTATACAGTAAACGCCGCCCACATGCTTAACGACCATGTTGGCTATGTGAACATCTCATCGTTCGGTCAGAAAACATATTCGGAAGTCCTCACTGCGTTGACAAAAATCAAGCGTAAAGGGGCGAACTCCGTTATTATAGACCTCCGCGGCAATGCAGGCGGTTACCTTGACGCAGCTGTCAACATCCTCAACGAGTTTCTACCAAAAGGCGCACTCATCGTTTATATAAAAGGCCGTGCTTTCCCTCGCTCAGACTACAACGCCAATGGCACAGGAGCTTTCCAAGATATGAAGATGGTTGTACTGATAGACGAGTTCTCAGGCTCGGCGAGCGAAATATTTGCAGGGGCTATACAAGACAATGATCGGGGCACAATCATAGGTCGCCGTTCATTCGGCAAAGGGCTTGTGCAACAACCGCTTACGTTCACAGACGGCTCAGAGGCGCGCATAACGGTCGCTCGCTACTACACACCTTCTGGACGTTGCATTCAGAAACCTTACACGGCAGGCGACCAAGTGGATTACGACTCAGAAATTTGGAAACGCTTCGTCCACGGAGAGTTTTTCAACGCAGACTCCATACACCAAAACGACTCAGTGACATACCATACAATTAAAGGACGTACGGTATATGGCGGGGGTGGAATTATGCCTGACATTTTCATACCACGCGACACAATAGGCTTCACTCCTTCATTCAATCGCCTGACCAACAATATGATAATCTACAAGTTCGCCCTGCGCTACACCGATGACCACCGCAAGGAACTCAAGACATTCACCGACTGGCGCAAACTGGAGAGTTTCCTTGACAGCCAAAACCTTGTTCCACAAGTTGTCGCTTTTGCCAACGAGAACAAGATACAGGTGACAACCCGCGACATAAACATATCCAAGTCTCTGATTTCGCAATATTTGAACGGTTACATTATCCGCAACATTATGACCGAGGATGATTTTTACCAAAACTTGAATAAATACGATCGCACCGTACAACGTGCCACACAAATACTGAAATAAAATGACCTACATATACCTGATTATCGGTTTCGCACTCCTTACGTTCTGCGCAGATGCCCTTGTAAACGGCTCATCAGCAATAGCCAAGAGGTTCCATGTCTCGGACATCGTAATTGGACTTACCATAGTCGCATTCGGCACATCTGCACCAGAACTCGTTGTGAACATCATAGCCTCATCGCAAGGTAGCAATGAGATTGCCATGACTAACATCTTGGGTAGCAACACGCTAAACACCCTGTTGATTCTTGGGCTCACCGCCGTAATCTCACCTGTCTTCGCAACGAAACGAACACTCCACCATGAAGTCCCACTCAGCATTATTGCTGGTTTCAGTGTAATGATCCTCGCCTCGAATATGTTCGGCAGTATTAACATTTTCGGCGACATAGGGCTCAGTCATTGGGACGGTGTAATCTTGCTACTTGGTTTTGGATATTTCCTATATTACACCATCAGTTGCATAATCAAAGACAAAAAACGTGGGACAACGGTTATGGAACTTCCAGAAACAAAGAGTATAAATATTGGGAAAGCAATTATTTATATTGTCATCGGATTGGCAGGACTTGTCATTGGTGGCAAACTAATTGTGGAAAACGCCATTATCATTGCACGCAATTTCGGGGTTTCGGAGGCTGTTATCGGCGTTACCGTGGTTGCGGTCGGAACTTCACTACCAGAGTTGGCGACATCAGCAGTCGCAGCATTCCGCCATAACACTGAACTCGCCATTGGCAACGTCATTGGGTCGAACATTTTCAACATATTCTTCATCCTTGGCATCAGCTCGCTCATAAAACCAATAGCCAACTACCCTAACCTGATGTTGGATGCGTCGCTTGCCACCGCCAGTTCACTGCTGCTGCTTTTCTACCTGCTCAATGACCATAACAGGGAACTGTCACGCATAGAAGGCGCGTCAATGGTTATATTCTATGCTCTTTACGTTTATCTTATTTTGAAATAGTTCTCCTCTTCTATTCTCGATTTCCCGAAAGGGGCATTAAATAATAAGTTGGTATGATTTGAAACGCATATATTGTTTGGAGACGGAGCAGGCTCCGTCTTTACAGGATGTTGCATCGTGACATAAAAATAAGATTGTACCAAGTTATTATTTCATTATAACTATAGAGCCATTAATTAAGGTGAGTTCTATAAATTCACCGTTTTATGAAGTAAATAAAGGTAGAATACAAATAAACTTTTTGGTGTTTTTAAAGTTTCTTTTGGCATCTTGCTGATTGTCAGTCGGTCACAATGCCCGCATTGCTCCCTTCTTCCGCACAGCAATCTGCTCAAAACAAACTTCAAAAACACTCAAAATGAATTTATAGAACTCACCTTAACATTTAAGGCTACATATACCCCCAGGTTTTTAGGTGAAATTATTGAAATTATTGAAATCGGGATGATTTTATGGTACGGTAGGGCTTGCTCTTTTCTTGCTCTTTTGCCTTGTGACGGTGGATGGGAAGTCGGATGGTTGTTTTTCAGCGGGAATGGGATAATATTTTAACATTTCGGGTCCACTTGGGGAGAGTCTTTAGAAGGGGCAATCGTTCAATGCGTTTTTTGCCTGCGATTTTTGGTTTTCGGGAGAAAAATATGGCGAAAACAGGGTGGCGATGTCCGTCCAACAAGTCCTAAATTCATTATTGCTAACTTGATGCGTTATTGTAAATATCAGATAATCAAATATTTCGCTTGCGGCAACATTTTGACGATTTCAATAATTTCAATAATTTCACCTA
>JAKSNS010000065.1 GCA_024399545.1 Paludibacteraceae bacterium | reverse complement strand
TCCCCTATAACTTCGCTTTAACTCCCATTCAACTGAAGCTTGCGAAAGTTGAATTTATTAATTGGAAACAAAATTACGCCCTTTTTCCGAGATAAACAAATAAAAAGTGTTATAAAAGGTAAAAGTACGGAGTTATAAGCGCCGACTATGGTTTTTTTTTACTACTTTTGTGCCATAAACGATAGTAACATGGAATACGAAAATCAGAATGCCACGAACGCTCCAGGGCAGATTGCGGAGCCAGCCCCTGCAGAGTGCCTCGAACTGCGCAGCGAGGGACTGGTGAAGGTCTACGGCAAGCGAACGGTAGTAAACAATGTGACGTTCAACGTTCGTCAGGGCGAGATTGTCGGCCTTCTCGGGCCGAATGGTGCTGGCAAGACGACTTCCTTCTACATGACGACGGGACTCGTCGTCCCCAATGCCGGACATATCTACATTGGCGATCAGGAGATTACAAAGTACCCCGTCTACAAGCGCGCCCGACTGGGCATCGGCTACCTGGCACAGGAGGCCAGCGTGTTCCGCAAGATGTCGGTCGAGGACAACATTGCTGCCGTTCTGGAGCTGACCGGCAAGCCGAAGGAGTACCAGCGCGAAAAGCTGGAGAGCCTGATTGCAGAGTTCCGCCTGGAGAAGGTGCGCAAGAACAATGGCGACCGCCTCTCCGGTGGCGAGCGCCGACGCTGCGAGATTGCCCGCTGTCTGGCCATCGACCCCAAGTTCATCATGCTCGACGAACCCTTTGCCGGCGTCGACCCCATTGCCGTCGAGGACATCCAGTTCATCGTCTGGAAGCTGAAGCAGAAGAACATCGGCGTGCTCATTACCGACCACAATGTGGAGGAGACGCTCTGTATCACCGACCGCGCCTACATGCTCTTCGAAGGGCAGATTCTCTTCAAGGGCAAACCGCAGGAACTGGCAGACAACCCCATCGTGCGTAAGCGTTATCTGACAAACAGCTTCGTGCTGCGTCCCAAGGACTTCGAGCAGATGGAGAGGGAGCGCAACCAGGAAGGGTAGGTTTCTCCTAAACCACTAAACCACCAAACCACTAAACGACTAAAAAATAGGTATGAAGAGTAAATTGTTTTCATTCTGCGTGTTAGCCCTTTCGCTGGCAGCATGCACTTCCGGAAAGACCGAGCAAGGCGCCGCTTCTGCAGACACGCTGGCAGAGGACACGGCAGCACTTGCAGCGCAGCAGGTTGTCGCCACGCCAGCCGATGTCATTGAAGACATGGAAACCAGCGAACTGACGGACTTTGCCATCAAGGCGTGGGTGAGCGACAGCCGCGTCTACTGGAACGTGTACGACACCCAGAAGTTCCAATCTGCCACAGGCATCGATTCCGAGTTCTACCGCATCGGCGATGGACCCCACATGATCGAGGGGCTCGACGAGCTGCCCATTGGCGTCAAGCTTGTCCGCCTCGACGAAAGAGGCGACCTGGCCCTCTATATCATAACCCATCGCCACCACCTCTATGCCTACGACGTCACCCTCGAAGTCAGCCAGGTGGGCGGAGGTGTCGGCATGGTCGACGGACTGGAGGATGTGGAGTCCATCGAGCAAAGAGGCATGAAGGCCTATGCCGTCGACGCAAGAGGCGAGCGCACAGAAATCAAGTTCTACTCCGGCGAAGGCCCCTACCAATGCTCCGTAACCGTTGGCGAGGTAGACTATTACATGGAGTTCACCTCAACCTGGAACATGCGTCTGGTCAAGGACAACAAGGAGTATTATTCAGGGCGTTTCAGGGCAGGCGAGAACGGCTATTACACCTTCACCCTGACAAGCATGTTCCGCTACAACGATGCCTGGCAGAAGGTCTACGAGTCCATGTCGCCCATCTTCGGATCCTTCCGCCTTAACGACCGCAACAGCACCATCATGTTCTCCGAAGGACTGTTAGGCCTGCCGAAAGGCAAACCGCTCCAGTACGAGGTCTATCCCCTGTTCCAATAACCCAGTTTTTCTGTGAGAGATAAAATGAGGGCTTGTCATTGAAGTGACATGCCCTCATCCTTTTTTTGTGCCATATTCGGCAGAACCCTCGGCTACCATGGTTGTATGTTTGCTTACTTCTGCATAGGAGTAGGAATGAACGGTTTCCTTCAGGCTTGTCATTAACTTTTCATAGACAGACGGTTTTAGTTGTTCCTTTGCCAGTTCCACATAGCGTATGAACACACGCGGATCCTTAATGGCAGAAAGCGTTTTACCATTGGCTTTGTTAGGTACTTCGCCATCTATGTAATTACTAATCTGATTCTCACCAAAACCCAATATCAGAGCCAGACGAGCCGCAGAAACACCATATTTATCCTTTAGTTCTGCAATCTCTTCGCTACTTGGGATTCCATATTTCGTGCGGTATTGGCGATAAACCTGTTGCACATTTTCCTCATCCATCTCCGTCGTAGTAAACCGCTCCTTCGTCTGCTCACACTCATAGCATGAATACACATACGCATATTCATCACCTCTAAACTTGACAGTTCTCTGCTCCTGCACAACGTGTGCCTCGCAGTTTGCAAATGGACTTTTCATGGTTAATCCTCCTTTGGCTTAAATGGGTAATTGATGGAATGCTCAGCTTCGTGGAATGACACGCAAAGGCATCGACCGTTATCAATAATCGTAATCTTGATGTAGAGTTCCGTACCTTTATAATCCTTTCCGAAAACCCAAAGTACGTCACCTTCATCAAATACATCCCCAAGCGTGGTATGACTGAAATCAGTACCCTCCAACGACAGGACAATCTTCTCTCTCATCTGTGCCGAAATGCCAAGATTGAACAAAGTCTCTTCATTCTTGTCACGTACACGATAGATGATACCAAACACGCTGGCCTTAACTTTGAACTGCTCGAGAAAACGATTGACGTCTTCCAATGTTATTGCTTTATTTCCCATTCCTATAATATTTTGGTGCAAATTAAGCAAAAGTTTTTGAAATACGCAAGAAAATGCCACTATAAAGTGGAATATTTAACATATATAAGCCAAGAAACAATAAATACAGGATGATTTATGACGAAATAACGCAAACCTCCACCTCGATCGTGCGGGGATAGAGGTGGAGATTGTCCGGTATGTGAATGTTAGGTTAGTCCTCAAAGGATTCGTATTTATTACATAAAACATTTGCTGTTTACCATCAACTCTTTGATTAAACGGATATTCAACTTCAAACCTATCACAAAACAATCATCCGCAAACATCAGATTCCTGGAGTTGCAGATAACTCGCTAAAAAATAACTGATGTTTGCGGAAGAATTCACTTAGCGGATAGGAGAACCGTCCCAGCTATTCCTTCCTACTGTTCTTTATTTTGCGTCACTTTGACGACAGCATATTCTTGACCACTATATAATTTTATATAGAGATTGCGTGATTCTTTTGTGGTGTTTGGCATAGCTATTACCTTAACTGTGTTTGTACCCTGAGTTTTGTATTCCACTCTCAACCAATCAAATTCAATAGTTTCCATCTCATCGTTCGAAAGATCCTTTCTTCCGTGATTGCCGTTATAATCTTGAATCTCGGCATACCAGAAAAGAGTCTCCCCTGTGACGACCAATTCACCACCTTCTGCAGAAAAAGGAACCTTTTCAGGATAGCCAAAGTCTTCCTCAGAAAAACATGAAGCAAACAGAAGTGACATGCAACATAGTATGAAAGTCTGAAGAAAGAAGTTCACTTTTTTCATAAACTAATAATCTGTTTGGATTTAATTGTTTGACTGTATGTTATTTCTTTTTGTATTGCCGTAATCTTGTATTTTGAAGCCGATATTTATTCTGGTTTGTGCAAAAGTACGAAGAAAATCCCAAATTCCGGCAAGAAAATCTTTGATTTTATTGAAATTGGGAGAGATTTAGCACTGATTGGCGTTTTTGAGGGTGTTGTGTGGCAAATATGATGGGTGGGATTGGGAGCTTGCAACCTACGGGACGCCGTATGGGACGTCCTGAACAAATGGAAAGGGAAGGGTGGGGCTTGCCTGCCAAAATGATAGTTTGATTTTGTTCGGATTTCGATGTGATCTAGAGAGGGAGGGCAGAAAAAAGGGCGGTTTAGTAAAGAATGCGGACAAAAAACAGCCTTTCTGAAAATCCCGCAGCACGATTTTTAAAATCCCGCTGCGGGATTTTTTAAGAGGCGCAGCGGGATTTTCAGAAAGATGCAGCGGAAAAAACGGATCTTTCGTGGTTAAAAATGTGTTTTTCTGCTAATGGGAAATGTAAATAGTTGACTATCAGTAATATAGTATTTTGGCTATATTTTGTCCATTATGTTGTGGCAAAAAATACGCGATTGTGGCGACTTGTCCGCTTGACAATATGTAAGGAGTGGCACTTTTTGCGCCCAATCCTTTTTCTGTTTCTTGAAACCAGTCTTTATAGTTCTTCTTCGTCGGTTGTGGTGGTTTCCTTGGTGTCGCGTTTGCGGCGAACGGAGTAGACTTCTCCGCTTTCCTTCTTGGCTTCCTTGTCTGCCTTGGCGCGTGCCTGTGCGGCTGCTTTGTCCGCTTTTTTGTCGGCT
>JAKSNS010000064.1 GCA_024399545.1 Paludibacteraceae bacterium | reverse complement strand
TTTCAATGTGCAATGTTATGGCTTTTTACTCAATAACCCACTTCTCGATGTTGCGGGTTTCCTTGCTGAAGTTCATTCCTATCTTGACTACTGTCTGATTCTCGACGGTGAACGGCAGGGAATACTCTTTTGAATTTATCTGAGCCATTGCCTCCTCGGCTGTGCCGTCCAACTTGAATTCCATCACATAAATGTAAAGTGGTGTCTTGACCAGCAGGTCTATCCTGCCTCGGCTGGTATGGTATTCGGCATGGGTATAGAAGCCCATCAGCCTGAAGAGCAGCCAGAGTATGTTCTGGTAATGGTTCTCAAGGTCTTTTATCAACTCGTATGGGGTGTCGGCAAACAGTGAGCGCAGACGGTCGATGAACTGGTCTGTCTCGCCGGCACGGACATCCTTGACGAATGCCGCAACATTGAAAGGGGTGTTTGTTGCCTCGAAGTCGATGAAACTCTTCATCAGTCTCTTGACAAAGCCCTCTTCGACCTCGCGATTAGGAAAGCCAAGTATATATTGTTCCAAATCAGGGTCGTAATCTTTTATGGTCAGATAGCCGCTCTGGTAGATGACTGGGATTGGGTTTGCAAAATCATGGTCTATTGCCGAAATCTCGTCTGCTACAACACTCTCGTGCGATAACTGTTCAAGGTTGTATTCTCGGTTCATCAGCAACTTCACGAGGAAAGTAGGTGTGCCAGAGTCAAACCAATATTTGCCGAACTTGTTTTGGCCAAATGCATTAAGCAGACTGTATGGGTTATAGACGCCTATGGCGTTTTCCTCAAAATGGTAGCCGTCATACATCTTTCTCAGCTTTTCGACACACTCATCATAACTCATGTCGTTTGCCTCTGCCATCGCTTTTATTTTGTCTTCGAAGTTGTCAAGCATCTCTTTTTCGGTGATGCCGCAGATGTCGGCAAACCTTCCGTCCATTGATATGTCCGTCAGGTTGTTCAGTCCGCTGAACACGTTCAGCTTGCCGAACTTGGTGACACCCGTCAGCATGGCGAACTCGATGTATGCGTCCATTGATTTCAGTGCGCTGTAGAAGCCGCGCAGTGTGTCACGGAAAGCCACCTGAAGTTCTGTGTTGCCTATAGCCTCAAGCAACGGCTTGTCGTATTCGTCAACCAAGATGACAGCTTTTAAGCCAGTCTGTTCGTAAGCACGGCGGATGACACCTTCAAACCTTGACCCTAAAGAAACCTCGTTTTCATCCTTTCCGTAAATCTTTTCCCAGTTGCACAGAAACAGATTGAGTTTGGCTGTCAATACTTCAAGTGCCTTGTAATTTTCTACATTCAGGTCAACATACAATACAGGGTGCTTCTCCCAGGTGATATCCTCGTGACGCGTGATGGCCAACCCCTCGAACAGTTCTCGTTTCCCTAAGAAAAAGGCTTTCAGAGTCGATAGGAACAGCGACTTTCCGAATCTCCGTGGTCTGGAGAGGAAGAAATATTTACCATTGTTTGTAAGATTGTAAAGATGCTCTGTTTTATCGACATAGCGGTATCCGTCGTTGATGAGACCTTCAAAGTCCTGTATGCCAGATGGCAATTTGCCTGTTCTTCCTGCTATCATAAGTATGTCTTTTATTTCGGCTGCTGTAAGGCACCAATCCGTTTTTCATATTCTTGTCTCGGTTTCGTTATTCTCGTCAACCAGCCTCCATTCGGTGATGTTGCGACGTTCCGAGTCTATGCGTACTCCGCATTTGGTCACACGTCGGCCATCGGCGGACCATTGTATGGCGTAACTCTTGTCGTCAATCTGACGCAAGGCATTCTCCACTGTGTCGTCAACCTTCAGTTCAAGCACGAAGACATCCTTTGCTGTCGCTATCACCACGTCCGCACGGCCCAAGATGCACTTGCTTTCGCAACGCACTTTACTGGTCAGTATTGAGAACACCATATACATCAGCAATTTGTAGAACCCCTCACGCTTTTCCTTGTCGTCCCATTCCTCCTTGGTTATGATGTCGTATGGTATGCCTGCAATATATGCCTGCAGATGGTGCAATGCGCCAGAGAGGTCGCCATTGTAAATGCAGCGGGTCATATTCAGGACTAATGATTCTTTGTCGTCCGCTGTCTGGTGCAATATCAATGGCATGAGACTGTCTATAAGTCCATTGCGTACCTCTTTGTTTGGGAAGTGTAGTGTGTATGTGTCCATTTCACGGTTGTAACGGTCTATGCTCAGGTAGCCGCTCTGGAAAAGCAGCGGCATAGGCGTTGTCGCCTCCTCGCAAGGTATCGCAAATTGCTTGAGGTTTACATCCACTCCATCGTATGAAAATGTCGTTGTAAGTGGATAATGTTTCAGGTTCTCCATCAGAGACGAGCTTGTTCCCGACTCAAACCAGAACTCCTTTACCTTTCCGTCGTTCAGGGCATTGAGCAGACTGTAAGGTGCATAAATGTCCTCGCTTTCTTCGCAGAAATGATACCCATCGTAATACTCCTTTATCTTGGCGTATGCCTCTTCGGTGGTACATACCATCCTTTCGGCAAGGTCTGCCACGTGAGGCCTGAGAGTTGTTTCAAGTTCAGTCTTGGTGATGCCGCAAAGGCCGGAATACTCAGGCATCATCGAGATGTTCTTGAGATTATTGAGTTCGGAGAATATGCTCATCTGCGAGAACTTCGTTATGCCAGTCATGAATACGAAGCGTATATGCGCCCCCTCGTCCTTCAGCACCTGGAAAAACTCACGCATCATCCTGCGCATTGCATCCCGCTCCTCTGGCTGGTGCAGCAGGGCAAGAATAGGAGAGTCGTATTCGTCGATGATAATCGCCACTTTCTCGCCACTCTTTGCATGTGCGGTATGGATGACCTCCCTGAAACGTGCACCAGGAGACATACCAGAATTGTCACACCCATATAACTGCTCGTATTCCCGGATATAGAGTCCCAATTTCTCGCGAGCCTCACCAAGATCAAGATGTTTCAGTCCGCTCATTGCGAACTGGAGTACTGGGTATTTCTTCCACTCCTTTTCCAACGAGGCAATCTTCAACCCCTCAAACAGTTCCTTCTGACCATTGAAATAAGCCCTGAAAGTGTTGCAAAGCAGTGATTTCCCGAAACGTCTGGGCCTGGAGAGAAAGACATACCTATATTTACTGACCAAATCGAATAGCATACTGGTTTTGTCAACATACAATAAGCCTCTCTCACGAATGTCTTCAAATTGGTCTGTATCAACTGGATAAAGATATTTACTGCTCATAATAACACAAAGTTATAAATTCGTGGCAAAGATACAATAATTTTGCTGAACCACCAAAATATTTCACGAATAAAACATAAGGTGAGTTCTATAAATTTATTTTGAGTGTTTTTGAAGTGTCTTGTCCTGAAATAGGTAGACATAATACCAAACTCAATGGAGAATAAAAGATTCACACTGGAAGAGAAAATCCACATTGTTCGAGAATACATGTCGAACACACTGTCAGCCAAAGAGATGGCAGAAAAGTATGGGCTGGCGAACCCAGACATATTAAAGGTATGGAAATTCCGCTACTTAAAAGGTGAGGAAAATTTGGTCAAACCGAAAAAAAAGGCTAACTTTGCAGCCGGCATTCCTGACGGACCAAAACAGGATGCCGGAACGACAATGGCAAAGGAAGACACACAAAAGCCCCTTGAGGAACAAATCAAGCAGTTGCAGCGGGAACTGACATGGGAGAAACTTCGCAACGAGGCACTTAACACGCTGATAGACATAGCTGAGAGCGAAGGGATCAAGATAAGAAAAAAACTCTGGGGCCAAGCGGTAGAGAAACTAAGCAATGCGGAAAATAGCCTGAGTATCCAATCCGCATGCAGACTGTTTGGCCATTGCAGGCAGGCTTGGTATCAAAAGAAGAAGGACTACGAGGCTAAGAGCCTGACGGACAAGGCGATAGTAGAGGTCGTGAAAAAGATAAGGGAGATTGCCCCTGGCATAGGGTGCAGGAAACTGTGGCTGATGGGCCAGAGCGTCTTCGGGGGACTGATGATAGGCCGGGACGCATTCTACAGGCTGATGGCCCGTAACGGGCTGAAACTCAAGAAGCCGAAGGCCAGACACACGACCAACTCCAACCACCGCTACCACAAGTACAAGAACCTCGTCAAGGGCTTTGTGCCAACGCGTCCGAACCAGCTGTGGGTCAGCGACATCACATACATACAGCTTGCGAACGGGTGCTGCTGCTACCTGCATCTGGTGACCGACGCATACTCCCACAAGATAATAGGATGGTACCTGAGCCCGACACTGGAGGCCAGATACACGCTGGAAGCGCTCAGGCAGGCTATAAGTCAGGCGGAAGACTGTGACCTGACGCAGCTCATTCACCACTCCGACAGGGGCGTCCAGTACTGCTGCAACATGTATGTCAGCGAACTTGAAAGGTACGGCATAAAAATCAGCATGACTGAGGATTACAAGCCAACGGACAATGGCATTGCCGAACGCGTCAACGGCATAATCAAGGAGGAGAAACTCAATCGCGAGCCCCTTCCCGAAGACATCGACAAGGCAAGGAAGGCAATCAGCGGGTTCATAGAGTTTTATAACACGAGGAGGCCACACATGAGCATAGGTTATAAAACGCCCTCGGAGGCACACCGGCAACAAGGTGAGCAGGTTAAGGCTTGGCGCTCTTCGCAGTCTTCGGCAGGCGCAATCATTGGAGTACGCTGACAACAAAAACAGGAATATGTCTATGTTTATAGGACGATGTCTATCTTATTGGGAAAA
>JAKSNS010000063.1 GCA_024399545.1 Paludibacteraceae bacterium | reverse complement strand
TAATCTATCGTTAATCTATCGTTAATCTATCGTTAATGTATCGTTGGGGCTACGTCTGTAGTTTAGCAAGAAAGATATAAAGAATCAAAAAAAACCGCCAAGGCTTGCATATATCGAATTAATTTGCTAACTTTGCAGCCAGTTTGAGAGTGTCCTAAACAAGGGATAAATATAACCGTTGGATATACATTAGTTGAGACGCACGGCCGTGCGTCTATAGGATGACGACAGGGCTTGATTACCAGTAAATTATAAAACAATTATATAGAAGCCTGTTTGGAAGATGGCTCTATATTAACAAACAAAACGCAATATGAAAAACATAATCGTCACAGGTGGTGCGGGTTTTATAGGGTCGCACGTGGTTAGGTTGTTCGTGAACAAATATCCTGAGTATAACATCATTAATGTGGACAAACTGACGTATGCGGGTAATCTGGCCAACCTGAAAGATATTGAGGATAAGCCAAACTATAAGTTTGTGCGGATGGATATTTGCGATTTCGACAATATCCTGAGACTTATGCAGGATGAGAAAGTTGACGGTGTAATCCACCTTGCGGCAGAGTCGCATGTTGACCGTTCAATCAAAGACCCTTTCACCTTTGCGAAGACGAACGTGATTGGCACGCTGTCGTTGCTGCAAGCGGCTAAAGCATATTGGGATACACTTCGGGAGAAATACGAGGGGAAACGCTTCTACCACATATCTACGGACGAGGTTTATGGTGCGCTACAGATGACTCATCCCCAAGGCATTGAGCCACCGTTCACGACCAAGGCGTCGTCAGCGGAACACCATGAGGCATACGGTGAGACATTCTTCACTGAGGATTTGAAATACCTTCCACACTCGCCATACAGTGCGTCGAAAGCGTCTTCGGACCACTTTGTACGCGCATTCCACGACACTTACGGTATGCCAACAATAGTGACGAACTGTTCGAACAACTATGGGCCATACCAATTCCCAGAGAAACTCATTCCTTTGTTTATCAATAATATCCGCCACCGCAAACCTCTGCCTGTTTATGGCAAAGGCGAGAATGTAAGAGATTGGCTGTTCGTGGAGGACCATGCACGTGCGATTGATTTGATTTTCCACAAAGGTACAATCGCCGACACATATAATATCGGTGGGTTCAACGAGTGGAAAAACATTGATATCATCAAGGTGTTGATTAAGACGGTTGACCGCCTTCTTGGGCGAAAAGAGGGGGAAGATATGGATTTAATCACTTATGTGACAGACCGTGCGGGGCATGATTTGAGGTATGCGATAGACTCAAGGAAGCTGCAACGGGAATTAGGCTGGGAACCTTCGCTACAGTTTGAGGAGGGTATCGAACGTACCGTGCGCTGGTATCTTGATAACCAAGAATGGTTAGACAATATCACGTCCGGAGATTACGAAAGGTATTACGAATCAATGTACAAAAACCGATAAGGGTACAAGAATATGGCAAGTTTCTTAATCGAGGGGGGTCATAGATTGAACGGTTCAATCAGACCACAAGGCGCAAAGAATGAAGCACTTCAGGTGATTTGTGCGACACTGCTCACGTCTGAGCCAGTCACAATACATAATATCCCATTGATTTTGGATATAGTCAACCTGATACAGTTGATGAAGGATATGGGCGTTGAGGTTACGGATGACCCAAAAGACCCACACACAAAAACGTTCAACGCCAAAACGCTTGACCCACAATACCTTGAGTCGGAAGAATTCTTCAAGAAATGCGCAAAGCTCCGTGGGTCGGTGATGTTCCTCGGACCACTGATTGCACGTATCGGCCATGTATATTACGCAAAGCCAGGTGGCGACAAAATAGGGCGTAGAAGGCTTGACACACATTTCATAGGAATATCGAACCTTGGGGCAAAACTGATTTACGACAACGAGCGGAAGGCTTATCTTTTACAGCGTTTCCAAGCGTTGAAAGGTACGTATATGCTTCTGGACGAGGCATCTGTGACCGGTACAGCCAACATTATCATGGCAGCAGTCACAGCACAAGGGACAACGACAATATACAATGCCGCATGTGAGCCTTATATACAACAGTTGTGCCTGATGCTCAACAATATGGGGGCACGCATAACTGGTATAGCCTCGAACCTGCTGACGATTGAAGGTGTAGAGACGCTGCATGGCGCAGAACACACTATTCTGCCTGATATGCTGGAAGTTGGCTCATTCATAGGCATGGCAGCCATGACAGGGTCGGAACTGACAATAAAAAATGTCTCATACCGTAACCTCGGCATTATCCCTGACGCATTCAAGCGCCTTGGCATAGACCTGCGACAAGAGGGGGACGACATACACGTAATCGCACAGAACCGTTACGAGATCGAGTCATTCATAGACGGGTCAATATTGACTATCGCCGACGCACCATGGCCTGGACTTACGCCTGACCTTCTCTCTGTGTTACTGGTAGTTGCGACGCAAGCCAAGGGGTCAGTACTCATCCATCAAAAAATGTTCGAGTCACGACTCTTCTTTGTCGATAAACTCATAGACATGGGTGCACAGATTATCCTTTGCGACCCACACAGGGCAGTAGTAATAGGTCATGACCACCAGATGCAACTGGTAGCCAACAATATGACGTCGCCAGATATTCGTGCAGGTATAGCCCTTCTAATTGCGGCAATGTCAGCCCGTGGCACATCGCGCATTGACCATATCGACCAAATAGACCGTGGTTATGAGAACATCGAGGCACGCCTAAACGCCCTTGGAGCAAAAATCACGCGAATCGAATAAGCACTATTACTATGAGTGACAATGAAGACAGATGGTGCATAGTACGAATACCAGGGGCACGCTACAAAATACTGTCGCAAATACTGGAACAGGAATTTGAAACCCGAAAACGAGAGAAAAAGGCAGACCAACTGGGATATATTTTCGTGAAACATAACCCAGATACATTGCAGGACGCCCTGAAACCATTCGATGGGGCTTTTCCGCTTTGGGATTGCGCCAACAACAAGCGTCCCGCCACACTAACGGAGTCAGAGGTCATACTATTCACACGACTCATCGAGGACACAGAACTGAACCTCATAATGCTTGACCATAACCTCGATTATTATGCTGAAGGTCATACGCCTGTCGTTTGCATAGACGAGCCATTGGTGGGGAAAACCGGCTACATTGTCCGCCGCAAAAGCAACCGCAATTTCGTTTTTTCAGTGGGAAACGCCGTCACAATATCAGCTACTAACGCCCACAAAATGCGGTTCTTAACCGTCGAAGAATATGAAAAAGCACAGAAAAACGGACTTTTGTAAAAAATTTTTCTCTAAACCCTTGTTCGTTCCAAAAAAAAACATTATCTTTGCACCGTCAAAGCAAAAAAACCAATAGTTATGTTTGGAATCATTTTTCTTTTGGCATTTCTTTCATTTTCACCACTTTATAGTGATGAGGAAAGTTCTGAGTATCTCGCCGAAAAGGAGTATAACGGTGTGACATACGACCTTCTTCCAGACTCGACCATAACGATAAAGCACGTCAATTTCTCAGATACGGTTGCAACAAAGCTTACCATTCCAGAAGAAATAGCGATAAAAGGCAGAAAATATCCTGTACGTTCAATCTCGTCAAGGGCATTCACCTTGTCGTCCTGCAATACGGTTGTCCTGCCGTCAACGATAGACTCAATCGCACCATACGCCTTCTACGCATGCAGTAACCTTACGAACATCAGCATACCAGAAAACGTAACGAAAATAAACGATGGCGCGTTTTGGAATTGCTCCTCGCTTGTGTCAGTCACACTGCCAAACGGACTGAAGTCGATAGGTTTCCGTGCTTTCGCACGTTGCATCTCACTCGTTTCAATCACAGTACCAGATTCTTGCGATGTTATAGGCGACGAGGCTTTCTGCGAATGTTACGAGATGAAGGATTTAACCATCGGCACAAACATAACGCATATAGGGTTCCACGCCTTCTACAGGCTGACATCGCTTGATAGAATGACGATAAAAGCCACTACCCCACCCTCTTATTCCGAGTTTATAGACACCCATATCCAGGGCAAATCGCTTTTTGTCCCTGAAGAATCCATTCAAGCCTACACAAAGGACACGAATTGGAAACTTATGAATGTCTTCCCAATAGAATAAAAACTTTTCAAAATAATTTCGGTCATGTCACTGAAAGAAAGATTACCAAAATTTTTGAACAAGTACATGGACGATTATGTCCCACCAATAGTCATATTGATTGTGGACATCGTCTTGAGTTTTGCCTCATCTGTCTTGTCCATCGTACTGCTGAGTTATCTCAGCCAGTGGTTTTATAACCACCTACACTCATTATTCGCTATCACATGGACAGTTGTAGCGGCCGTAATGACCTTGTTAGTAGCCAAGGTTTCGAAATGCTACAAAACACCAATACGCCATTCAGACCAAATATACAATTTCAGGCTTCTTTTGGCAATTCTCTGCAAATCGGTTTTCACGGCAATAGTCACATTGGCTATCATGCATTGTGTCAGAGGAAACGAAGACCTGTATAAGGTGGCCCTATACATCGGCATAACCGATTTCGGCATAACGTTTTTGGTCTTGATTTGCGTTCGTATGCTGATGTTTATGGTCTTCGCATTATATCGTGACGGGTTGAAAATGAAAGAGGGTTGTACCAACGTGCTTATCTATGGCACGACAAACAAATCCACAGCCCTCGTCGAACGTCTCCAAATTTCCGAACGCTATAATGTCATAGGATTCGTTTACGAAAAGAAAATCGCCAACGTTGGAGGATTACGCAACAACCTTCCCCTACTTATCTGCGAAAACGAAAAACAACTGCAAGAGGTTGTTGAAAAATACCATATAGGCGCCATCCTATTTCCAAACGACACTAATCTGGACAAGCTTCAGGATACATTCCTGGACTACTGTACAAAGCATAAAATCGAAAAACTGATTACTCCGCCTATTGACGAACTCAACAAGGAGAACATCAATTACAGAATACGCAAAGTCGAGTATACGGATATACTCGGGCGCAAGGAAATAGAAGTGGATCTCGAAAAAATCAAAGATTACTTTAAGGGGAAAACCGTCCTAGTGACAGGAGCAGCAGGTTCAATAGGATCAGAACTATGCAGACAGCTGGCAAGTTTCGGTGTGTCAAACCTTGTGCTCTTTGACGATGCGGAGACCCCAATGCATGAGTTGCGTCTTGAACTCGAAGGAAAATACAAGGACATAGTAAACATTTACCCAACCATCGGTGACGTTCGACACAAGAAACGCCTCGAGGGAATATTCAGTCGCCATAAACCACAGGTGGTGTTCCATGCGGCAGCTTATAAGCATGTCCCACTGATGGAAGAGAACCCTTGCGAGGCGGTAATGGTCAACGTATATGGCTCTCGCAACGTGGCTGACAAATGCGTTGAACATGGCGTAGAGATGATGGTTATGATTTCGACTGACAAGGCCGTCAACCCAACGAACATAATGGGTTGCAGCAAGCGCATAGCCGAAATGTATGTCCAATCACTCGGAACAGCAATCGAAAGGGGAGAACACGAAGGAAAGACGAAATTCGTGACAACCCGTTTCGGTAATGTCGTTGGTTCAAACGGGTCAGTCATACCACTTTTCCAAAAACAGATTGAGAGTGGTGGACCTATTACGGTTACTGATGAAAAAGTAGTACGGTTCTTTATGACCATACCAGAGGCGTGCCGACTTGTTATGGAGGCTGCGACACTCTCGATAGGCAACGAAATCTTTGTCTTCGATATGGGAGAACCTAAGAATATTTATGAAATAGCAAAAAGAAT
>JAKSNS010000062.1 GCA_024399545.1 Paludibacteraceae bacterium | reverse complement strand
ATCCAGAACCTATTCGCATGGTCACTTACCACGATTCCGAGTCTGGTAATGATGTTAAGTTTATCACCAACAACTTTGAAATCAGTGCCCTGGAAGTCGCAAACCTTTATCGTCACAGATGGGACATTGAAGTGTTCTTCAAGTGGATAAAGCAGAACATCGTGGTGAAGACTCTATGGGGATATTCAGAAAATGCCGTACGCACACACCTGTGGACAGCAATAATTGCTTATCTGATAATCGCCAGAATAAAAGCCGAATACAAAAGTCCGTATTCAGTCACTGAGATTGCCACCTTGATAAGAATCTCTGCACTCGAAAGAGTGGATTTGAGAAACCTTATCATAAAGCCTAAAGATTCAACCATTCAAAACCAAAATGACATAGAGCCCTCGTTATTTGATAATATTTAACAATTGTGCAAAATTTATCGCACCAGTACTAAGTTTGCATAAAAAGTTACTCCACGAAACGTTATAGAGCCAAACAAATGACCAAAGCGGTTTTCATCATCACTTATTCAAAGTTCAGTAAGAGTGTCAGAAATAAGGCTGTCGATTTTTGCTTTGAGTTCACGGTTTTCACGTATGAGGCGATCTGTTTTCTCTTCGTTGGCTTGAATGATTTCCTCAAGGATTTTCATGTTACGGACTATGTCGCTTCCGAAAATCGCATCCTGCGTGAATATGATTTGATTACGGTTCAGTTTATGTTTCTTGGCTTCACGATAGATTTTCTCGCGTTCGGTTTCTGCCAGTTTGTCTCCGGCAATGAAGAGTTCGACGGTTGAGGGCTTATCTTCGGTGTGAAGTTTATAGTCGTAGATATAACTGCTGCCTATGTTCTTGCAATTGTCAACGAAACTGTTGGCATGCCGTGAAAAGGTGTTGTCCTGTATGACCTTATAACCAGAGATGGCACTCGGAATGATGATTATTACCAACACAACGGAAAACAGCACCCTACTCTTCCGGTTTTTAGCCACATCTGAGTCCTTAATGACAGGATAGCCAAGGAATTTTGTACCCAGCAAGGTGGCAAGGGCGATGAAGACGCTGTTTATGAAGAAGAGGTAAAACGCACCAATGGCATATTTCATCTGCCATGCCGCTATCCCATAACCAACGGTACAGAGGGGCGGCATGAGTGCGGTGGCAATTGCGACACCGGACATAACGGTGCCTTTATCCTTGCGGGAGAGTTCTATGACACCTGCAAATCCACCGAAAAGGGCAATAAGCACGTCGTAGATGGTAGGGTTGGTTCGCGAGAGCAGTTCGGTAGGGTGTTCAAGGTCAAGAGGCGAGATGAGGAAGAAGAGCGTTGATGCCATAAGAGAGATACCCACCATTATGCCAAGGTGCTTGAGAGAGAGACGAATCAGCATAACGTCCCAAGTGCCGACACCCATGCCAACACCTACGATAGGAGCCATCAGCGGAGAGATAAGCATCGCACCTATGATTACAGCGACGGAGTTGACGTTAAGACCTAACGAGGCTATGACAATAGCGCAAAAGAGAATCAAGATGTTAGGCCCACGGAAAGCGATATTCGCCTTGACATTCGCTATGGCGTTGCCAATATCCAAATAGTCCTGTATATCAATAAGTATCCGGATTTTCTTCAATAATTCTTTCATATAGCTGTAAGGTTAAAAAAAGACTCACGTACGTGAGCCTTTATCATGTTTTATCTGAGGATGAGGTTTTTGACGACATCAACGCCCATCTGCTCATTGATTTTCCGAATAACGGAGGCTCGGTTCATGAAGAGTTCCTGCCGGAGGGCAGGAAGCTGTATGGCGGCAAAGAGCGTACCTTGCTCGAAACGCTCCTTGCTGCTGTAACGCCCCATGGTCGGACCAAGGACCGTGCGCCAAGCCTCGACGACACGGATTGCACGAAGACCCTCCATCGCATTTACGCCCAAGGCATCACCAAGGACTTTGGGGAGCATCTCGCCAAGTGACATTGTATCGGCAAAACGGTCTTCCATCGGAGGTGCTTTATTTGGTTAGTATTCGGTTTTGTCTGTTTTGTTTCGCCAATAGCGGAAAGCCTCGAGGGCGGTGTCACGACTGTGCTGTTCTCCAGGGATTTGGCGGTCAGACTGTTTCATAGGAATCTCATCGTAAATCATCTGGTCGTCAAAGCCGATGAAGGCAGCGTCTTTGCGCGTGGCAGCGTAATAAATACGGTCGATGTGCGCCCAGTAGATTGCACTGAGGCACATAGGACAAGGTTCGCACGAGGCGTAAATCTCGCAACCCTCAAGGTCGAAAGTGCCAAGGCGGCGGCAGGCGGTACGTATTGCGTTAACCTCGGCGTGGGCTGTAGGGTCGTTGGTTATAGTGACTGAATTGCCCTCGGCTGAGATAATCTCGCCGTTTTTGACAACGACTGCACCGAACGGACCTCCGCCACTTTTTATATTTGCGATAGAGACTCTTATGGCCTCGTCCATGAACTTCTGCTCGTACATAAGGCTTATTTCTTTATTGCGACTTTGACTATATAATCCTCGAAATCAAGGTCAGTGGCATTGTTGAGTGTGTCAACAAGGTTGATGCTGCGTGCGAGAACCTGCGAGGAGATGTAATCTGCGAAATTAGTGACAGCATTGTTGATGTTGTCGTTACGCTGGATTGCCACCTCAATCTTGTCGATTATCTCAAAGCCACTGGACTTGCGGATGTTCTGAATACGGTTGACGAGTTCACGCGCAATACCTTCCTGACGAAGTTCCTCTGTGACAGTGACATCGAGAGCAACGGTGAGTACACCCTCGTTGGCGACAAGCCACCCTGGCATATCCTCGGTGGTGATTTCGACATCAGCGACCTCGATTGTGACATTGCCGGAAGGCAGGGACAACTCGTAGACTCCCTCAACCTCCATATTGCCGATTTGCTCCTGCGTCATTGCCTGGACGGCGGCTGCAATCTCCTTCATCTGCTTGCCGAACTTCTTGCCAAGCACCTTGAAGTTAGGTTTGATGCGCTTGACAAGCTTGATGTCGCAGTCGGCAGCATCGACAATCTGAAGATCCTTGACATTCACCTCGCTCTGGACAAGAGAGGCAATGTATTTCATTTGCTCGCCCACTTTTGCGTCAGTGACAGGCACAACGGCACGTGCGAGAGGCTGACGAACCTTCTTCTCAGCCTTGCGACGGAGAGCCAGAATCATTGAAGAAGACTGCTGTGCAAGTTGCATACACTCCTCCAGATTGCGATCAATCAACGACTCATCGCATACAGGGAATTTGGCCAGATGGACAGAGTCGTTTGCCTGAGTGAGGTCACGGTAGAGACGGTCGGAGAAATAAGGGGCTATAGGAGCCATCAGTTTCGCGACGGTGACAAGGCAGGTGTAAAGTGTCTGGTAAGCAGCGAGTTTGTCGTCATTCATCTCGCCGCCCCAGTAGCGTTTGCGGTTGAGGCGTACATACCAGTTGGAGAGGTTTTCGCCCACGAAATCCTGTATTGCACGGCCGGCACGTGTTGGCTCGTAGTTGTCATATTGCTCCCTGCACTCACGGATGAGAGAGTTCAGCAACGAGAGAATCCAACGGTCAATCTCCGGACGGTCCTTGACAGGAATCTCATCCGTAGATGGCTTGAAGCCATCGACATTGGCATAAAGAGCAAAGAAAGAGTATGTGTTATAGAGAGTTCCGAAAAATTTGCGTTTAACCTCGTCAACGCCCTCCTCGTCGAACTTGAGGTTATCCCAAGGCGATGAGTTGGTCATCATATACCAACGCAGAGGGTCGGAACCGTATTTCTCGATAGTCTTAAAAGGGTCAACAGCATTGCCAAGGCGTTTGCTCATCTTCGCACCTGTCTTGTCAAGCACAAGTCCGTTGGAAATCACGCTCTTGTAGGCAACAGAACCAAAGACCATAGTCGCAATGGCGTGGAGAGTGAAGAACCACCCACGTGTCTGGTCAACGCCCTCAGAGATGAAGTCGGCAGGGTAAATCTGTCGTTTGTCGAGGAGTTCCTTATTCTCGAAAGGATAGTGAACCTGAGCGTAAGGCATTGAGCCTGAGTCGAACCATACGTCAATGAGGTCAAGTTCACGCTTCATTGGCTTGCCAGAGTCAGAGACAAGGATTATGCCGTCAACGTATGGGCGGTGGAGGTCGATGTTCTTAGGGTCGTAGTTTTCACGGCTCATGTCGCCGACCTTGAAGTTTGGATAAGGGTTAGCGGTCATGAAGCCGGCCTTGATGGACTTGTCAATCTCCTGCATGAGTTCCTCGCACGAGCCTATGCACTTCTCCTCGCCATCCTCCGAACGCCAGATAGGCAGAGGTGTTCCCCAGTAGCGGCTGCGGCTGAGATTCCAGTCCTGAAGATTCTCAAGCCATTTGCCAAAACGTCCGGTACCCGTGGATTGAGGTTTCCAGTTTATTGTATTGTTGAGGCGAATCATCTCCTCACGGCAGGCAGTCGTGCGGATGAACCAGCTGTCAAGAGGATAGTAAAGCACAGGTTTGTCGGTACGCCAGCAGTGAGGATAGTTGTGGACGTGTTTTTCAATCTTAAAGACACGGTTTGTGGCTTTCAGTTCAAGGCAGATTGAGACATCCAGTGTCTCGTCGTTATCTGTCAGAGTGTCGTCGAAAGCATTCTTAACATAACGTCCTGCCCAACGGCTATATTCCTGAAGGTTAACCTGATTTTTGACGAAATCAGCGTCAAGTTCGTCAACCACGAAGAAACGTCCTTTGAAATCCACCATAGGGCGATGCTCGCCTTTGACAGTGGTCATCAGCAGACCGGGAACGCCAGCCTTCTTTGCCACGAAAGCATCGTCAGCACCAAATGTAGGAGCGATGTGGACAATACCCGTACCATCCTCGGTTGTGACATAGTCACCTGGGATTACACGGAAAGCCCCCTCGCCAGGGTTAACCCATGGGATAAGTTGTTCGTATTCAGTGCCGACAAGGTCAGGACCCATACATTCGCCGACCAGACGGAAAGGCACCAGTTTGTCGCCCTGCTTGTAATCCTCCATTGGCAATTCGGCAGCCTTTGGATTGAAAAGAGTACTCATCAGTGGCTTCGCCATCACAAAGTTGGCACGTATGCCTGTATATGGGTTGAAGGAGTCAACCACGACATATTCAATCTTAGGACCCACGCAAAGTGCTGTGTTTGAAGGGAGAGTCCAAGGTGTGGTTGTCCATGCGAGAAGATAAGTGACACCTTTTAGCTGAGGAAATGCCTTCAGACCACCTTTCACCTTGAACTGCGCGGTACAGGTTGTATCCTTCACGTCACGATAACAGCCTGGCTGGTTAAGTTCGTGGGTGGAAAGTCCGGTACCTGCGGCAGGGGAATATGGCTGAATGGTATAGCCCTTATAGAGCAAACCTTTATTATAGAGCTGTTTGAGAAGCCACCAAAGGGTTTCGATGTATTTGTTGTCGTAGGTGATGTAAGGGTCCTTCATGTCAACCCAATAACCCATACGGTGAGTGAGGTCTTCCCACTCCTTGGTATATTTCATAACGTCAGAACGACAAGCGGCATTATACTCATCCACAGAGACTTTCTTGCCGATGTCTTCCTTTGTTATACCTAATCTCTTCTCAACACCGAGTTCTACGGGAAGGCCGTGGGTGTCCCAGCCAGCCTTGCGGCGAACCTGATAACCTTGCATGGTCTTGTAGCGGCAGAATGTGTCCTTGATGGTACGCGCCATGACGTGGTGAATGCCTGGCATTCCGTTTGCCGAAGGGGGTCCCTCGAAAAAAACGAACTGAGGACAGGCCTCGCGTTCCTCCACACTCTTGCCGAAAAGATGTTCCTCATCCCATTTCGACAGCACTTCCTTGTTGACCTCCGAGAGGTTCAAACCATTGTATTCCTTAAACTTATCCATAATCAGACCTTTTATTACCATAAAAATAGAAACAGCCTGCAAAGTTATAAAAAAATCTTCATACGGGCAACAATTTGTGCGGTTTTTTATTCAAAAGCGAAAATGTCCGCCATCACATAGTAATTTGCCACGTAAGCGGCATTAGGGGCGGTGCAATTCGAGACATATTCGTCCAGATTGAGGTCTAATGTTATCCGCCCGTCGGCAGGTATCTCGTTCAGCCACCAATAGTGTGTGTTGGCAGGTTTGCCGGGTCCCCAACCTGCACGGTCGTACTTGCAGTTGCCAGCCTGGCTGTAATTACCTGAATTTCTTTCCCAGATAAACCCACGTTCAGGCATCTCCTCTCCGTTATAGACAACGGTGTACCAGTTCTTGTCGAACTCGGCAGGGTTACGCACAGGGAACGTACGTCCAGGAAAATAGCCTTGATAAGGGTGTCCCTGAGTCTCCTCGCTTGTGGTAAGTTCCTGTCCATGACCAGTTATACAGACACGAAGCAGAGCCTTCTTAGTGCCAGGAGGCAACTGAATTTCACGAAAACCAAGCCTTTTGTCATCCTCGATTGAGGCGGTGTCAATACCGTAAGCCCATGCACGATAGCCATTATTGCCGCTTGTGAACGAGTCATAGACCTTGGCACTGTAGATTGGCTTGCCGTATTGGTTCTCGCCTTCAAAGAAATAGAACTTCAGTTTCACGGCATGAGCCCTCGTGGCTGAAGCGTCAAAACCGCCATAATAAATTTTGAACTCGGCTGTCTGCTGCTGCATCAGTATAGGTAGCAGATGAGTGACATCCATATAGAAATTTTTCTCCCAGCCAGCTTTGAACGAACGCCCGTATGGAGTGATAGCCCTCTGTAGCTCATACCACTCCCCGTCAGCGGGATTCTTCACCCAAATCTCTGTCACCATGTCCCAGTCTGAGCAGCCTTCGTTCCAAGCGCACATTTTGTATTCCATCAACACACGGCGGTAACTGCCCTCTGTAGGCATCTGAAGTTCAAAACGACGGTCCTTATCGATAGCCCACCCATAGAACTCAAGTTTGATGGCAGTGTCGGTCTCTACGGTATAAGAGGCAAGTTGCAGGTCTTCGGGGCATAAACGTTCCCAACACCAACCAAGAGAGTCCTTCATCTCGACAATCTTGGGCCCTGCCGGGTCTGACTTAGGTTCCGAATTAGATTTTTTGCATCCTGACAGCACAAAAGATGCGACTGCAAATAATAAAGCTACTTTTTTCATATACTGATTGTTTTGATATTTTCCACTGTGGGAATAATTATTTCTTCACTGGTTTCTCTTTTCAGGTGAGTTCTATAAAGGGTGGTTCTATTAATTAGGTTGAGACGATTTTGAAGTTTATTTTTAGCAGATTGCTGTGCGGAAGGAGGG
>JAKSNS010000061.1 GCA_024399545.1 Paludibacteraceae bacterium | reverse complement strand
AGCCCAACCGTACCATAAAATCATCCCGATTTCAATAATTTCAATAATTTCACCTTAAAACCTGGGGGTATCTCTATCCTTAAATGTTAAATTACCGTCCCCACCCTACAGGGCAAAAAACTTTGGCTCTATAACGTTTCGTGTGGATAGCGTTATCTCTACAAACAAGCTCATATCAAAAAAACGCATTTCTGTGGTGTGCGCTATCTAAGCCATCCCGCTAATGCATCTTCTAGAACTGGAACTTCCGGAACATCTGGAAAAGCGCAGCGTTCTATGAGAACTATGACTCAATAACAATTCTTTTGCCAAGTTGCACCTTGCTAACCGCTTAGGCGAACTTACCCACTCAAAACATTATAGAGCCAGATTGGCTCTATAACGTTTCGTGTGGATGACTTTGCACGCAAACTCAAAGTATAACATAACGGTGAATTTATAGAACTCACCTTAAAAGAGCGACATAAATTAGCCCAGGGTGTAAACTCTGGGTAACAAGGCATTACCTATACGCGGTATTCCCCTCCTTGGGGAGGGCAGGGGGGTGGGGAGAATCCACTTCAGTGAATAAACCCACTCAATTCGTTATAGAGCCTAAATTGTTTGTCGAATGATTCTCCCCACAGAATATAGAGGAATGTTGACCATCCATCCTTGGTCTATGAATCCCTTCATCGAAATCCGCAAACCCTTGAGGTTCAATTCCGTATTGTTCTTTATATATTCAGCCATTGAACGTGCACGCACATTCTCCTCAGCCTTAACTTCGATTGGCAACACTTTCTCACCATTCTGTATAACGAAGTCAATCTCGGCAGGAGTACGGTCGTTGCTCCAATAATGAGGTTCCAACCCTATCGAAACTAATTGTTGGTGTACATACTGTTCAGTTAAAGCCCCTTTATATTCAGTCAGCATATTGTCTGATGCGATAATCTGTGAAGCTGGCACGTCTGCCATACACCCTAAAAGACCACAGTCGAGCATGAACAGCTTGAACGAATTTGCGTCAATATATGCCTTTAGTGGCATCTTCAGGGTTTTCACCCTTGGGACCTTATATACAATTTCTGCATCAATAAGCCATTGGATAGCAAGTTCATAACTTGAGGCACGTGCTCCTTCCTTTATTATTCCATATATGAACTTGCGGTTTTCCTTGACCAGTTGCGAAGGCATTGAGTCAAGAATCTGGGTTATGCGCACCGCTTCGCTTTTTGTTGCGTGTTTTGCGATGTCCATTTTATAGGCGGAAAGTATTTCCGACTGAATTGAGCGGACATTTGCCAGATTCTGATTGGCTATGAAATCTGCCACCACTTCTGGCATTCCGCCAGTGAAATAGTATTGCCGCAACATTTCTACCAGTTTTGAGTGCAGTAACTGAATTGTTTGCCAATCTCCATCATGCAGCACATTGAAACATCCCTCTTCGCCTGTGGCAAGCAGAAATTCCTCAAAATTCATTGGGTACAATCTCATCATATTAACTTTACCCACAGGATATGATTCTTTGCTGCCAAGAGTCACGCCAAGCAGTGAACCTGCTGCAATGACGTGATATTCAGGGGCATTTTCACAGAAATATTTCAGTGCGTGCAACGCTCTTGGCGATTCTTGAATCTCGTCAATAATGAGGAGGGTTTTGCCTGCTTCGATTTTCTCATGGGTTATCGCTTGGATTGTCAGCAAAATCCGCTTGATATCGTAGTCAGCGGCAAACAGATTCTTAGCCATTGGTTCATCGTCGCAGTTAAGGTAAGCATAGTTCTCATAGTGTGTGCGTCCAAATTCCTTCATGACCCAAGTCTTTCCTACTTGTCTGGCACCCAGCAAGATGAGTGGTTTGCGTGAAGGGGAATCTTTCCATTCCGTCAACTTGTCAATGATGAATCTTCTCATAACAATCTGATAATTAAGGTGAGTTCTATAAATTCATTTTGAGTGTTTTTGAAGTTTGTTTTGAGCAGATTGCTGTGCGGAAGGAGGAAGCATAGCGGGCTATGTGACCGACTGACAATCAGCAAGATGCCAAAAGAAACTTCAAAAACACCAAAAAGTTTATATGTATTCTACCTTTGTTTAATCATAAAAACGGTGAATTTATAGAACTCACCTTAAGTTTTCGACTGCAAAGTTACACTTTTTCGAGGATATGACCAAACAAAATCGACACTTTTTCGAGGATATATTTCAGTGAAAGTTACACTTTTTCGAGGATAAGCGTTTTTTTAGCGATTTATTTTGCCAATACAAAATAATGTCGTACCTATGCAGCCATTTTGAGATTGGTCTCAACAAAGATGGAATATAACTGTTTTATTTACATTAGGTGCTAAATGTATTGGCGAAATCAAACTCCCCGAACAATAATCCGCCTCACTTCCTCTTGTTTATCAACTCGTGAGCAAACCTGCATTGCAAACAGTTATGCATCTCGCAGTATTTTCTGAATAGTTGTATAAGTGCTTGTGATTCAGCAGCGTTATGCGCCGATATACCTCTTGCCTGAAAATGCCTTGTGATGAAATTCCTTTCTGGCGGCAAGGTGTGCATCATATCAATGACCTTCTCTTTCAACTCGTCGTAGTTGTGCATCCTCGCATACAGGAATATACAAGGCAGATAGCAGTTAATCAACTGCAATACAGGCTTTTCAATGAGTATTTCGACATTCAATCCTTCGTCTTTGATAAGAGTCTCGACGGCAGGCAAATCCCTAACCATCGACGCAAGTTTGATGATTTTCGTCGTTGGGAAGTTGGCAGGTCTCATCCTTGAAAACCTGAACAACCCCAGAGGCTCGCACAACCCGAATTTGTTTTTCAGGAAACGATATTCCCTCCAGTACACATCTTTATTATATGTGTTGGGCAGACGCTCAATCAACCCTGCCGTGCCAAGCAGTATTGCCTCAATTTGCAACTGATTGTCAGACAGATGCCTGAGATACCTGAGAGGGACGGCCATCGCCAACTGCTGCATTGCCTCGCCATTTACGTTCGTCCCTATAGCCCTCGCCAAAAGCACGTAAAGCACTTGGTCCCAGTCTGTTGTTGACCTATTTACCACCTCTTCTATGTTCTCGACCTTCGTCTCAAGCCTCTCGATTGCCAACCTCTCCAACCACGCCACAAGGTGCAGTTTGTCAATCCTCGAAATCGACGAATCACAGCCAAAAGGCACTTTCGTCAACTCCGTGTAGTTCTTCAGAATAAACTCAGGGTATTTCAGTTCAATGGTGGGGATGGGCTTATTGTCCATCGTAACAATCTGTTCGTCAGCCTCCAACACCACATGCAATATAATATGCTGGTAGTTTTTGTCCTCATCATGTTTATGCAGGTGCCAGTCTGACGCCCTCACATGAAACTCCACATTTCCTGCCCACAACCTGCCGTCTATCCTCACTTTTGCGTTGAAAACGTCTGGCCCAGCGTCGTTGTTAGGTATTCCAGGCGACACAATCTCCACATTTTCACCCATCAATGTCTGCTGATGCTCGAAGAACAGTTTGTTGAACCAAATATATGAGATAAAGGTCTCTTTCATTTCGCTTTTATAAACACCAGATTTTCAATATATTTTTTCCCAGACCTATGATGCCCCTCAACCCTCATTACATAAAGTCCAGTCTCAATCATCGCCGAGTTCCCTTCGAATGTCCCATTATACGTCAAAACACCCGACTGAGGCACCAGAAAGTTAGAGAAAGGTGTACAAACCAAACTTCCCGACCGTGTATAAATTCTGACAGTCAGCAGGTAACCCTCTTTCGGCAGGTTATAACCTATCTTTAGGTAATCCTGAAAACCATCATTGTCTGGCGAAAAAATATTCTCCTCCAACCAAAACCTCTTTCCACCCGAAACACCCTTCTTCAGCATTTGCGAGTTCTCAAAACCCGCCGTCTGATAACCCACCGTCGAGGCTGCCGAATGCCAGTTCAGCGAGTCTTGCGTCTCCCCGTTTGGGTTTATCCTCTCCAATGACACGTTGTGAATGTCCTCAATATCAGGCGTATGCCATTTCAATGAATATACAATCTTGTCAATAATTAATGTATCCTCGTCAAAAAGGACCAACGAAGTAGTCGTTGAAGAGAACAGCGGCAAGGCGTTTTTCAGGTACAAACTTTCGCTGTTTCGCCCCGCAGGGCAGTTTATCGCGTCAGTGTCAGGCGCCAGCACAACATATTGCCCGGGGCTCAGCAGTAGGGTAGTGTCGCTCACTTTTTTCACTTTGCTTATCACACCCTCTTCGTCAATATTTGCGATATTCAGCGTTTTCAAGTCGATTATCCTTGGCGAATTGTTCAGCAGTTCGACGAATTTCGACCTCCCTTCCGTCACAAATGGCATGAGTTCATTGAAAATAACGTCACCCTCCTGCACTTTTTCCGCCGTCCCAAAATCAGCGTCTGTCGTGAAAATTCTCTCGAAACGTGACAACCCTTCCCTCTGCGCAAGCAGCGCAAATGGACAAAAAACTATCAATAACCCAATAACGAATGTCCTCATAACCTTCACTGTTTCAAAAACAAACGCCATAGACCCTATGCCTATGGCGTTCATCTTCGTCTTGAGCCACTAGCCGGACTCGAACCGGCGACCCACGCATTACGAATGCGTTGCTCTACCAACTGAGCCATAGTGGCTGCTGCTTTTTTCTAAGACGCTGCAAAGGTACAAAAAAAATCTCACCCGACCAAGGCTTATTCCAAAAATATTTTGTAACTTTGCACTCGGATTATGACAACTGAGATTAAGAATAAAAGAGCGTCGTTTGATTATATACTTTCCAACCGGCTGACGGCTGGCGTTGTGCTTTATGGAACTGAAATCAAATCCATCCGCGAGGGCAAAGCTTCCCTTGCCGACACTTATTGCATCTTCATTGGCAATGAGTTATGGATTAAGAATATGCAGATTTCCGCCTACCGCCTCGGAACTTTCTATAACCATGACGTGAAACGTGACCGCAAACTCCTCCTCACCAAGCGTGAGCTGCGAAAGTTCCAACGCGCTACCAAGGAGACAGGTTACACCATTATTCCCGTGCGCCTTTTCATAGCCGAGAATGGTTATGCCAAGCTTGAAATCGCACTCGCCCGTGGCAAAAAAGCCTACGACAAACGCCAATCCCTTAAGGAGAACGACGCACGTCGCGAAATGCGTGACACCAAAATGCTGTAAGTAATATGAGACGTATCGCCTATATTATATATATAATGTGTCTTCTGACCTCATCACTAAAGGCGGAAGTCATCACCGGCACTGTCGTTGAACAGTCTGGTGAACCAATCCCATACGCTTCTGTTTTCCAAAAGGCCCTCCCCCTCCAAGGAGTCTCGACCGACATTGACGGGAAATTCTCAATAGACCTCGACCGTTCTTCCGATGATGTTTTGATAATTTCCTTCATCTCGTATAAGACCGTTGAGCATCCAATCTCGAAAATATCTACAGGCGCGAACCTCAAGATAACCCTTCTGGAGCAACCCATAATGCTTGACGAAGCTGTCGTCCAGGTTAAACTTTCACGCCGTGAGGCTCGTCAAATAAAAAAGAACGTACTGACGCAGTTCCGTGAACGCCTCGTCAAGGATTTCCCCAAGCGCAAGAACGATTTCAATATCGTCTCTTCCTACTCTGGCTCGCAGAATGGTCGCAAACTGATGCAGCACGAGGTCGTTGGTGTGATGCACGAAGTGCCAGCCAAACATGGCGATTTCTCTGACTCGCTAAGGCTTGAGATTCTTGATGTCCGCAAGTTCTACACAGACGAGGTCAAAAAAGGCTTTGTCCTCTTGGATAGCATGGCGGCTGAACGTGCCGACACAAAAAAAGCAAAACGCCGTGGTGCGCATTACCACAGCACAACCCTCGACAGTCGCGCCGAAAGTATGCACCGTTTTCTCTGGGGTGGGCAGTCATGTTACATCGTTGACCGTGTGGATTTCGATAAGGCCTCACGTTGGCAATACACTGAGATTGACGGGAAAACAGTGCTGATATACAAGCGAACGTGGAACATCCTCATCGCCAAGGCTGAGATGAAAGTCTATTTCTACGTAAACCCCTCCACTTTCGCGCTCCTAAAAATGACACAATGCGTCGATTTTGAGATACATATCCCTTTTGGCTACAAACTCAGCAGCGACGAATTGGAATTGCTCAACACGTTGCAACTGCCTGACGAGACGATGAAGAAGCTCCGCGTTCGCCACCTCTATGGCAACGTAAAACGCAACGTCATTTTCTCTTCCGACGGTTCTCCTAAACGTTCCGTCAAGGAGAAAAACCTCGCCGTCGATGTCCGTGTCGTTGGCAGCAAAAAAGAGACTCTTGATTATAAAGCCAATGCCAAGGCTGTCGTAACACAATGAATAAACATCAAAAACCTTATATTATGAGTAAAAAAATCATTCTTCCAATCTTGGTGCTGCTCCTGTCACTGACATCTTGCACCGAAACAATCGTCGAACGTTATTCCGCTGACAATTGGAAAATCGTCGATATTGACATCCCATACAACAGTTGGAATGCATATACGGACCAAAACGGTAGCCTGTTTTATGCGGCAGACATTTACGTTCCTGAAATAACCTCATTTGTATATACCGATGGCTTTGTGCTCTGCTACTGTATGGATGGCGACACGCAGATGCCTCTCCCTTACGTCCGTCATAACCGTGACAACCAGGGTAATATATGGACAACAACCCTCGATTATGAATACAACATAGGGGTGTTGCATGTCTATTATACTAACAACGACTTTAATTATATGGATGGTGAGCCTAACGCCACAAGGCTCCGTCTCGTCCTCCAGTGGTGAAAATCCTAAAAATAGGTCTTTATAACGTTTGAGCGGATGGTGTTATCACTATCATTGTTTATATAACCTCTGTAATAGCGAAAGAATATAAGGCAGGGCGCAAGCCCTGCCTTTGCATTGCCACGCCAAAACACACTTTGCATGGCTTTTGATTACATCCCAATCATCTTTTTTGTCACAGAAAACCCTCCCCTAATACCTATCCCATGCAAACCATAGACGTACCCCTTAACCATCCGTACTCTTGTTGCGTGGAGTGGGCGTTTTACGTGGCTTTGCGGGGAAAACACGACATCGTGGCGTGTGTTTTATGTCGTTTTGCGTGCCAAAAACCGTGCAAAAACCTTGTTTTTCCCGTGCGGGGAGTGTGGTTTCGCCGCATAACCTCCACATATACAGCGTGGAGAAAAATTCCTGAAAAATAATCGTGGAAACGTTTGGTCATGTCGCGGAAAAGCAGTACCTTTGCACTCGCTTTCGGAAGGA
>JAKSNS010000060.1 GCA_024399545.1 Paludibacteraceae bacterium | reverse complement strand
AAAAACAAAAAAAAAAAAAAAAAAAAAAAAAAAAAAAAAAAAAAAAAAAAAAAAATGATGGTTAATTGGATTATTCTTCGTACCTTTGCACTCGGAAAACAATATGCCCAAGGTATGGACTAATATGTATATTAATATAAGAAATAACAACTAAAAAAACAAAACTCTTATGCAAAAGAAACATGTATCACCAGAATTCACGGTGATAAAACAGGATGAGGCAAATGCCAAGTTCTTCGTGGCAAGTTTTGAGAATGCCAAGAATGCCGACGTATTTTCCGAAGATGTCCCACCAGAGACAACAGACGTGGCATCACATTATGACAATGGCACAGGTTTCACTATTTAATCTAAGGAGGAAAGAAAGATGAAAAAAACATTTTTAGCACTCGCAGCTATGGCAATGGTTTTTGCCACATCTTGTAACAAAGACAACGGCAATACCCCTGAAGAACCACAGGACGTCACAGACAACCAGTTCATTTGCGAAATCGACCCTACATCAAATCCTCAGAATGCACCACGCTTCGTAGATGGCATTGGTCAGATGACTTATATTGATGACAACTATGTCATTTGGCAAGTTAATGACAAGATTGCATATTATGGAGAATGCACCAATGATGATATAGATGGAGATTATTGGTACGAACTGACTTGCAAATCAACAATAGAGAATAATAGGGCTTATTTTACTGCGGAAGATGAATCCATAGGCTTACTACATTTCGGTCAGGGAGAACACAAGGCTTATTACCCTGCTTCTCTTTACACAGATGGTTTTTTGTCTTTGCCAAACAGTATAATTGTCGATTCAGAACACAATGATGATAAATTACCAATGTATGCTCAAGGTCAGGGGGCTCATTATCTGACTTTCCACAATATCTGCGCAGTACTTCAGATTACAATTCCTGCAGAAATAACCTACTGCGATAAGATTGAGTTAAGCGCAAATCAAAACATCTGTGGTAATTTCCAAATAATAGAAGGAGGTGATCGATACTTTGCTCGGGTTGATGGTTATCCAGAATATCCAACTGAAGCCCAACGAACGATAACTCTTGAAAAGCAAGAGGAGAATTTTGGTGGTTATGTCTATGTTGCAATTCCTGAAGGCACATATACTGGTTTCAATGTTAAATTCTACAGTGGAGAAGACGAATTAGGTCATACTAATAATACTAGCGAAGATGAAATACAACTCACTACAAACAAGATTTATCCTGTAACATGTACTAGTTTAATTTTATTATCAAATTAAGAAGAAGGAGAATAACCAACGAAACAATAGCATCAGCAAGAAAGCTGATGGGTTTAATAAAAAACTCCCTTGGTGGATACTATCCCCGAGGGAGTTTCGTTGTAAATTTTAGTGCGGATTTTTATGGGTTATAGAGGAGGTTTGGGGGTGTTTGGAGACGGAGCAAGCTCCGTCTTTACAGGGGTTGCATTATGACATAAAAATAAGATAGTACCTTTATAGATGGCAAAACATACCCCCCCAACTTTTCAGGTGAAATTATTGAAATTATTGAAATCGCACATAGTAATCGGGAGGGAAAATATGAGGGGAAACGGGGAGAATGTAGTGGATGGAAATGGGTTTTTATGGTACGGTAGGGCTTGCTCTTTTCTTGCTCTTTTGTGTTGTTGGTTTTGATTCGATATTTCGACGTTTCGGCGTTTCGATATTTCGGCGTTTCGGTGTTTCGGTGATTTCAATAATTTCAATAATTTCACCTAAAAACTTAGGGGTCATTCCTTGCTAAAGTGATTATTGGCTTTTGGTTGCACTTTCAGTTCCAGAAATTCCACGAGAATCCCATCTGGAACGTCCCAGGATTGATTGGATAATGGGACATCGACAGATAGTTGCTGCCGCCAAAAAGACCTTTGTTGAAATGATAGTACTGAACGAAGAAACGAATGGTCTTAACGTGAAAATTAAGATAGATATTCATTTCGGGATAATTGCCTATCTCCTGCTCTTTCTGCAACGCGAACTGCCCTAAAGCAGGGATGTATATATTGGCATAATAGGTGGTGTGGTATCTTAGGCTGACACCTACCTGCAAGGTAAGGACTTTCTTGAGGAAGGATTGCATAAAATAGAAATTGCCGTACAAAGCCACATCAGGCAGCGGCAAAACGTCCTTGTCGCTCGTAATCTGATAGACAACCTTAGTGTCCAAATGGAGAAGCCAAGCCTTCAGGTTCAAGTTAGCGTCAAGGGCAAGCACCTGAATGTTGCCATCGTACTGGGAAGGCATGGCGAGCTCGTTAAGGTAGGTGTAGTTCGTAACGTTCCTGAAATTAACGCCAAACTCCAACCCCTGCTCAGCAACGGTCAGTGCTACCCTACCCCTAACATCGAGAGTCAGAGGGTTTTTCATATTAGGATTGTCCCATGCGAAATGGTTTGAGTAATACTTATAATATAGCCAATCGGGAGAAGTGCGAGAGAAACTCGCGCCTGCCGACACCTCCAATCCGTTCTTATTCAACGAATCATGCTTGATTTTGAAAGGAATGATGCCTTTCAAATCCCCGTTCACATCAAAATTGCCCGTTCTTTCGCCAGCCAGATAGATCTTACCGTTGAAGTTATATTTAATGAATTTGCCTTGCGTTTTGCTCCATATCGCACCTACGCAAAGGTTGTGCAGGGTTTTGTTGATAACCGTCGCAGTATCCTCGGAACCTTTGTATCCAACGCCGAAATGACGCACCTCGTACTCAACGAAAGCCGAAAGGCCGAACTTAGCCTTCTTGTTGAAAGACTCGTCAAGCGTCGCGGAAATGGTGTTGGTAATAGTCCAATAGGCTGTGGAATCATGCGTAGCAGTCTCGGAGTAATAACAATTCTCATAGAAATCCTGCGGCATAACCTTCTCATAATAATGGCGTCGCACGTCCTCGGCACGAAACTGGTGCGCCAACACGACAATAGGCTGGTAATAGACACGGGAAGAGTCGGCTGTTATGGAATCTTCCATATAACGACCAATCCTATACCTGTGATTCAGGTGATAACAATAGTCACGGTATTTGGACTGCGCACCATCGAAATTGACAGGCATGTTAATAGCCTCGATGTCGCGTGAGGCCAAAACATAACTGTTGTCCTCAATACCACCGTTCTCGCGGTTCTTGTAGTCGTTGAACATCACGGAGAGGTTCATCTCGTATGGTTTGCCGGTATATCTGAAGAAAAAACCACCGTTGACCATATTCGAGGACTGGTTCTTGTATTGCCCACGACCATATATGAAATTGCACAACCCACCGAGGCTGATGAACTTGTTGGCGTTCATCGTGAAAAGAGCCTTAATATAATCCTCCTCCCTATTTATGGGGAAAGCCGTGCGGTAGGCAAATTGCGCAAAGGGGTGATGGGAATCGTAATATTGCATATCTTCAGGCAAGATGGTGTAGGCATCGTACGCAGAAGAGAACATATTTTCAGACTTATGCCGCAACAGGTGTCGCGAATCGTAATAGCGGTCAAAGAAAACCTTTGACTCCATGGGAGAACCAAGGTTTCCATTCCATGAGTTAGCTATACTGTAGTTGTTGTCAGGACGGTTGTCCTGATGGCTCTTCACAACAGAGTCAATTTCAAGGGTATCAGCCACCCCGTAACGGCCGTCAATCTTCCAAGTCTTGACATCGTTGGCGAAAGGGTCGTATTTTTTTGGCACAGCAAGCACGCCACTCTCGGGAAATTGTCCCAAAAGCGAAAAAGAAACGAACAGTAATAATAATGTAAGGGCTATCCTATGCACAGGTTGTAAAAAGGGGAGACGGCTTTCAATCGCCGTCTCCCAAATAAGATTAGACGAGTTTGTGGATGATAAGACCAGAACGGAGTTTTGGCTCGAACCATGTAGCCTTTGGAGGCATAATGTTACCACTATCGGCAATGTCGATAATCTGCTGCATAGTAACAGGATAGAGGGCAAGAGCCATCTTCATCTCGCCATTGTCAACACGACGTTTCAACTCGCCAAGACCGCGGATACCACCGACGAAATCAATACGTTTGTCCTTGCGGAGGTCTTTGATACCAAGAATCTTGTCAAGAATGAGGTCAGAAGAGACCTTAACGTCAAGACGACCGATAGGGTCAGCGTCATTGTAACGACCCTCTTTAGCAGTGAGAGAATACCATTTGCCAGAGAGATAGAGAGAGAAGTTGTGGAGTTTGTTTGGCTTGTAAATCTCAGCACCCATGTCCTTAACATCGAAGTCCTTGGCAAGTGCCTCAAGGAACTGTGCCTCGCTCAAACCATTGAGGTCTTTCACAACACGGTTGTAGTCGATGACAGTAAGCTGGTTGTCAGGGAAGCAAACAGCAAGGAAGTAGTTATACTCCTCATCGCCACGATGGTTAGGGTTAGCGTTCTTGCGCTCCTTGCCAACAAGGGCAGCAGCAGCTGAACGGTGGTGACCGTCAGCGATATAGAATGCAGGAAGTTTAGCGAAAATCTCAGTGATGCGGGCAATGGTCTTGTCATCGTCGATAACCCAAAGTTTGTGACCAAAGCCATCATCAGGGGCAACGAAATCGTATTCAGGGGTTGTGGCGACAACCTTGGCAACGATTTGGTCAATCTCGTCAATATGAGGGTAAGCGAAGAAAACAGGCTCGATGTTAGCGTCATTGACGCGAACGTGTTTCATGCGGTCTTCCTCTTTGTCGGCACGTGTGAGCTCGTGTTTCTTGATAACACCCTTCTCGTAATCGTCAGCGTATGCGCCAACGCAAAGTCCGTACTGAGTCTTGCCGTTCATTGTCTGGGCATAGACATAGTAGTTCTCTTTCTTGTCCTGAACCAACCAGCCCTTCTCCTGGAACATATCGAACTGACGACGTGCCTCTGGATAAACCTTTGGGTCATGCTCGTCGGTGCCTGGCTCGAAGTTGATTTCAGGTTTGATGATGTGATAGAGAGACATTGGGTTGCCCTTAGCCTCCTCGCGTGCCTCTTCAGAGTTGAGAACATCGTAAGGACGGGAAGCAACCTTCTCCACGAGTTCTTTTGGAGGGCGAACGCCTTTGAATGGTTTGATAATTGCCATAGTTGTTATATTTAATAATGAATTAGTTACAAACCTCCGAGATGAATTTAATGCGGGTCAAACGAACCTGGTCTTCGTCAAACTCATCCTCACCCAACTCCTCAAGAGCCTTGCGCCAGTCGTCAGTCTCAGCCTCGTCCTTAAAATAATTGAAAATATCATCAATATCCTGCGGGTCATAGACATCGTAAAGGAAATAGTTGATGTCCAACTTGATACCAGAAGAGACTATAGACTCCATCTCGTCAATAATCTCGCTGACACTCAAACAACGATGCTCCGCAATGTCGTCAATAGCCACCTTGCGGTCAATAGCCTGAATGAGGTCAATCCTGTTGCGTGAACGATTACCAGCAGACTTGATACGAATGTCCTCAGGACGCTCAATCTCGTTAGTCTCGACATGGCGTTTGATGAGGTCAATAAACTGCTCACCGTAACGCTGGACCTTACCAGCACTTACGCCAGGGACAGTTGCCAACTCCTCAAGCGTGATAGGGTAAGTTGTCGCCATAGACTCAAGAGAAGGGTCTTGGAATATGGTGTAAGGCGCAAGCCCAACCTCTTTGGCGATACACTTGCGCAAATCCTTTAGCATAGAGAATAACGCAGGGTCAACGGCACACGAAGCACCACTCATCTGAGGAATGACCTCAACGTCATCCTCATAACTGTGGTCCTTGCTGACTTTGAACTCACCACCATCTTCAAGGAATTTATTGCCAGCAGCTGTTATTTTCAGCACGCCGTAATTCTCGACACTCCTTGTGATATAGCCACGAACGATAGCCTCGCGGATAACGGCAGGAAGCAAAGTATCCTCATCATTGCCCACTGTACCGAACAACTCATGGTCAACCAACCCATAGTCGGTAACATCAGCAGACTCCCTTCCCCGCAACACATCTATTATAACGTCAGTCTTGAACTTCTCTTTGGTATCAACAATCAACTCCAAGACAGATTCCAATAGGTCACTTGCATCAATCTGCTCTTTAGGGTTAAGGCAGTTGTCGCAGTTTCCGCAATTATCCTCAAGATACTGCTCTCCGAAATAATTCATCAACTGACGACGACGGCACATAGAACTTTCGGCGTAAGCCGCAGTCTCGTTGAGCAACTGACGGCCAATCTCTTTTTCTGAATCAGGTTTGCCGTCCATGAATTTCTCCAGTTTAGCCAAATCCTTCCTGCTGTAGAAAGCAATGCACTGCCCCTCACCGCCATCACGTCCCGCACGACCAGTCTCTTGATAATAACCTTCAAGCGACTTAGGAATGTCGTAATGGATAACATACCTAACGTCAGGTTTGTCGATGCCCATACCAAAGGCTATTGTGGCAACTATGACATCAATCTCCTCCATAAGGAAGTTATCTTGAGTCTTACTACGGGTTTCGCTATCCAAACCTGCATGATAAGCCTCAGCACGAATGCCATTGGCACGGAGAAGTTCGGCAAGTTCCTCGACTTTTTTTCGGCTAAGGCAATAAACAATACCACTCTTGCCTGGCTGCGTCTTGATGTATTTTATTATCTCTTTGTCAATGTTGTCATTCTTAGGACGTACCTCATAATAAAGGTTCGGACGGTTAAACGAAGATTTGAACACCTTCACATTATTCATCTGAAGTGTCTTCTGTATGTCATGCTGAACCTTTGGAGTAGCAGTGGCAGTCAATGCGACGACAGGTCTTGAACCGATAGAGTTGATGATTTCCCTCAGACGGCGATATTCAGGACGGAAATCGTGTCCCCACTCAGATATACAGTGAGCCTCGTCAATAGCAAAGAATGATATTGTGATTGTTTTGAGAAATTCGATATTATCATCACGCCCCAACGACTCTGGTGCGACATAAAGAATCTTTGTTTTCTGCGTCTTGAGGTCATCTTTTACCATCTCGACCTCCGCACGAGTGAGCGAAGAGTTGAGAAAATGCGCTATATGGTCGTCGTCCGCAGACCTGCGCATCATATCAACTTGGTTCTTCATTAATGAGATAAGAGGCGACACAACAATTGCCGTACCGTCCATTATAACGGCGGGTAATTGGAAGCAAAGGGACTTTCCACCACCTGTTGGCATTAGCACAAACGTATCATTACCAGCAAGTACACACTTCACGATTTCTTCCTGATTTCCTTTGAACGTGTCAAATCCAAAGTACTTTTTGAGAGCTTTTACAATAACTGACTTCGTAGCCATAGATAAAATATGTACTAAAAAATATAGGGTTGAATTCGAGTACAAAGATAAGCAATATTTCCTTGCGAACAAAGACTTTCGAACATTATTTTCAAAAAATTTTTCGTGTCAATTATGCCAGCAAGGATAAAGTAATAACATGGCATTAATCAAGCAAATAGATGTACCAGAAGCAAACAAAGGTAGATTGAAATAGAGACAAAAAGAGAGGCCGACATCATTAGATGCGGGCCTCTCGGTAAAGACGGCGGCGACCTACTCTCCCACGACGCAGCGC